>JAZUBW010000095.1:0-2049 GCA_045638785.1 Faecousia sp. | reverse complement strand
CTCTCCTGAGTGGTACGCATGATGGTGGGCAGATTCATAATCACCAAAGTCATTGCGCCTGCCAGCAGGCTCTTGTCCAAGTCCATGAACTGACAGAAGAACAGAGAACCGAACAGGCCGTAAATGATGGAAGGGATACCAGAAAGGGTCTCCGCCGCATATTCGATCATGCCTACCAGCCGCTTGTTGGTAGCATATTCGGTCAGATAAATCGCTGCGCCTACACCCAGCGGCAATACAAACAGCAGCGTAGTCAGAATGATGTAGAGGGTATTCAAAATATCCGGCAGGATACCCACCGTTCCACGAAGATAGCTGGGTTTGGTAGAAAGCAGTTCCCAAGTAATATTGGGTAAGCCTTTCACCAACACATACCCCAGCAGGAATAATGTCAGCGCAGCTGTGATGCCCGCAGCCAGCCACATGAGAACACGCATGGCCCAGATATATACATTTCTTTTCTTCATAGTATCACTCCAATGATGACAAGCAGAATCACAAAGCTTCCCGCTGCCAGCAGATAATAAGGCTTTCCGCGCAAGGTCCAGCGGAACAAATTTCTCTTTCTAACAGTTCTCATTTCTTTTCTCCCTTCAGGAAGAAGTTAAGCGTTGCATTGATCAGCATGATAAACAAGAACAGTACCAATGCGATGGAAAACAGCGCATCCCGGTAAAGGCCATCCGCATAACCCATGCCACTGGAAACAGCGGTGGTTAGAAAACGGACACTTTCAAACAAAGACGGCATGTTAGCCACATTACCTGAGACCATCATTACCGCCATGGCTTCACCAATGGCACGGCCAACACCAAGTACCGCAGCCGTTGCGATACCACTCTTTGCAGCAGGTACAGACACCCGGAACCAGGTTTCCTCCGGGGTTGCACCCAGCGCCAGGGAGGCATCCTCATATTCCTTAGGAACTGCATCCAGGGCAGTGATAGAAACCTTGATGATGGAGGGCAGGATCATAATTGCCAGCACGATCATAGCTGCCAGCAAGCTTGCGCCGTCAGGCAGATTGAACACTTCCCGGATGCCGGGTACCAGCACCATCATACCCACCAGGCCATAGACCACAGAGGGAATACCGGCCAGCAGACTTACCGCTCCGGACATCAGTTCCTTCACCTTGGGAGAAGCCTTCTTGGAAAGGTAGACCGCAGTGAAGAATCCAATAGGAACACCGATCACCAGCGCACCGGCTGTACCATAAATACTGGAAAGGATAAAGGGCAGGATGCCGTACTGGGGATCAGCCGCAGCCGGATCCCAAACCTTGCCAAACAAGAAGTCCCACAG
Organism: Faecousia sp.; assembly: GCA_045638785.1. GTDB lineage: Bacteria > Bacillota > Clostridia > Oscillospirales > Oscillospiraceae > Faecousia. The sequence goes on along the minus strand of JAZUBW010000095.1, from coordinate 744 downwards.
GCCGATCTCCATAATGGCAGGAATGCCGGAGATCACCAAATAAACTGTAATCAGCAGCACACAGGCAACGGTCACAAGACCCAAAATCAAGAAGATGCCATGTACAAAATTTTCAAATGCTTTATTACTTTTCATAATTTCACCTAATTGACGCACAGTAAGCGGCGATTTTCACCGCCGCATTACTTGTTTAGTTGGCAGGCACAACACCGGCAGCGCTGATGATTTCGTTAACAGCAGAAGAAGTGATGAAGTCGAAGAACTCCTGGGCGGTCTTGCTCAGTTCCACACCTTCCTTGGTGACCAGTATGAAGGGGCGCTGTACCGCGTAGCTGCCGTCCTTAATAGACTCTTCGCTGGGAGCAACACCGCCGACGCTGATTGCCTTTACAGTATCCTTGACGGAGGACAAAGATACATAGCCGATAGCATTGGGATTCTCTGCCACAGCGGTCAGAACTGCGCCGTTGGAGGTCAGTTCCTGGCGATAAGCGCATGCATCCTCGGTGTCAGTGATAGACCCAAAGTCGTCACGAGTGCCGGAGGACTCTTCACGGCCGATGCAAACGATCTCAGCATCCTTGCCGCCCACCTCGCTCCAGTTGGTGACCTTACCTCTGAAGATGGCTGCGATCTGCTCCACAGTCAGGTCTGCAACAGTATTTTGGGTGTGTACAATGATTGCAATAGCGTCGATTGCCAGGATGGTCTCCTTCAGGCCCTCAGCCTTTTCGCTGTCCTTCA
>JAZUBW010000094.1:0-11096 GCA_045638785.1 Faecousia sp. | reverse complement strand
GAATAGAAAAAATCCGGAGATGCATGCATCTGCGGATTTTGTTTTAATCAGATGCCGGCCAGTTCCTTCAGAACAGGAGCCAGGTCCAGCTGTTCCCAGGGACGGTCGCCGCCGGCACCGAAGTGGCCGAACTCAGCGGTGGGAGCATAGATGGGACGGCGCAGGTTCAGCTTGCGGATGATGCCGGCGGGAGTCATGTCCACGGTCTTGCGCAGCAGAGCGGTAATCTCCTCGTCATGAAGCTTGCCGGTGCCGTAGGTCTCCACACGGATGGAAACAGGCTCGGCAACGCCAATGGCGTAAGCCAGCTGCACTTCGATCTTGGTGGCCAGGCCTGCGGCAACCACATTCTTGGCCATATAGCGGGCCAGGTAAGCACCGGAGCGGTCTACCTTGGTGGGATCCTTGCCGGAGAAGGCGCCGCCGCCGTGGCTGAAGAAGCCGCCGTAGGTGTCCACGATGATCTTGCGGCCGGTCAGACCGGTGTCACCATCGGGACCGCCGATGACGAAATTGCCGGTGGGATTGATGTGGACACAGCGAACATCGTTCACATCGAAGCCGTACTTGGAAAGCACGGGAGCAATGACGCCCTCACGGACATACTTGCGCAGCTCCTCAATCTCGAAATCGGGGCTGTGCATGATGGAAACAACAACGGTGTCGATGCCGATGACATTGTTGTGATCGTCGAATTCTACGGTGACCTGGGTCTTGCCGTCGGGTCGCAGAAGGTCATTGGAGTGGACGCACTCGGTCAGCCGATTGGCCAGGGCACGGGCCAGGGCGATGGGCAGGGGCATCATCTCGGGGGTGTGGGTGCAGGCACCGCCAAACATCATACCCTGGTCGCCGGCGCCACCGACCTCGTCGTTGGTGCCCAAGGCGATGTCAGCGGACTGGGTGTGGATGCGGCACAGGATTTCGACGGTATCGGCGTCGAAGCCGCAATTGGGGTAAATATAGCCGATGTGGCGGATGGTATCCCGGGCCACAGCAGCGTAGTCGACCTGGGCGGTGGTGGTGATCTCACCACAGATCAGGCAGAAGTTGGTGGTAACGGTGGTCTCGCAGGCCACACGGGCGTTGGGATCCTGACGCAGCACTTCGTCCAGAATGGCGTCGGAGATGGAGTCGGCGATCTTATCGGGATGGCCATTGGTTACGCATTCAGAGGTAAACAGTCTTTTTTCCATTTGTAAGATTTCCTTTCTCTACACGTCTATAAAACAAAAAACCGCACACCGACGGACTCGATGTGCGTATATCGAATCCTCATCTCTCGTTGCCGCCGGATTTGGCACCATCATCCTTTCGGATAGGTTGCCGGGTTTCATCGGGCCGTTCCCTCCACCGCTCTTGATAAGGCTTGTATGCACTTCCCGCATATTATAGCAGTTTTGCACGAATTGTCAAGTGTTTTTTCGACTTTTTCAACAAAAATATTTCATAAATCCTTGGTGGACAAACGTCTCAAAAACTGGTATGATAATAAGTACAAAAAAGGAGTTGAGTTTTTTGAAAAATCTTCGCCGAAATTTTGAGCGTTTTTGTTTTAAGTACAGAAATAAGGGCATTTCTAATCTGATGCTCTATCTGACCCTGGGCAGCGCCATGGTGTATTTGTTCTCCATGGTCACAAAAAGTGCCATTTTATACGAGTGGCTGCGGTTTGACCGGGCGCTGATCCTCAAGGGCCAGGTTTGGCGGCTGTTCAGCTATGCCATTACCTACGATGGCGGCAATATCCTCTATACCGCCATTGGCCTTCTCTGCTATTATTCTCTGGGCAGAGCCATGGAAAATGTGTGGGGCACCTGCCGGTTCAATCTGTTCTATCTGTGCGGCATCGTGCTGATGGATGTATTTACTCTGGTGGCCGGCAGTTTCTACCCCAGCGATTCCATCATGAACTTTGTACTCAATGAGATGGTTGGCATCGGCAGCCTGAACCTGAGCTTGTTTTTGGCCTATGCCACCCTCTATCCCGATACCCATTTTCTGTTGTTTTTCATTATCCCCGTGAAGGCCTGGATCTTTGCGGTGCTTTACCTGGGAATAACTGCGGTGCAGGTGTTTTTCTACAGCGTGCCGCAGTTCCTGTTCCCGCTGAATATGATGCCTCTGGTGAGCCTTGCAAACTACTTCCTGTTCTTCGGCTCGGACATCAAAAATGTCTTCCCCATGTCCTGGCGGGTCAATGCCGGCCGGCTGTTTAAGGGCAAGCAGCGCAAAGATTCTGCCGAAAAACGGACAGGCACCATTCAGTTCCCCAGCGCCGGCTCCTACGCAGCCAGCACGGCCACGGTCAAGGCACCCTATACCCACAAATGCACCGTCTGCGGCCGTACCGATGTGACAAATCCCGAGTTGGAGTTCCGCTACTGCTCCAAGTGCAGCGGCTACCATTGTTATTGCCAGGATCATATCAGTAACCATACCCATGTCGAGTAACCCCAAGGGCTGCTGCAATACGCAGCAGCCCTATTTTGCTGACACGCAACACAATTACGACCGAAAGGGAGTTTTCTATGTCAAAATATATTATGGCCCTGGATTCCGGTACCACCTCCAACCGCTGCATCCTTTTTGACCACAGCGGCCGGATCTGCTCCGTGGCCCAAAAAGAGTTCACCCAGATTTTTCCCCAGCCCGGCTGGGTGGAGCATGACGCCGACGAGATTTTCGCCACCCAGTTGGAGGTGGCCCGCCAGGCCCTTGCCAATATTGGCGCCAACGCTGCCGATATTGCCGCTATCGGCATCACCAATCAGCGTGAAACCACCATCGTGTGGAATAAGCTGACGGGCCGTCCGGTGAGTAATGCCATCGTCTGGCAGTGCCGTCGTACGGCAGCGCTGTGCGACCAGCTGCGTTCCCAGGGCCTGGTGGACACCGTCCGTGAAAAGACCGGCCTTGTGATAGATCCCTATTTTTCCGCAACCAAAATCCATTGGATCCTGGAGCATGTGCCCGGTGCAAGAGAAGCCGCCGACAGGGGAGAACTGCTGTTCGGCACGGTGGAAACCTGGCTCATTTGGAAACTCACCGGCGGCCGGGTCCATGTCACCGACTATTCCAATGCTTCCCGTACCATGCTCTTTAATATCAACAACCTTTCCTGGGACGAGGAAATTCTGCAGAAGCTGAATATCCCGGCCTCCATGTTGCCCCGGGCGGTGCCCAGTTCCGGGGTGGTTGGGCAGACCGATGCTGCATTTTTCGGCGCACCCATCTCCATCGCCGGCGCTGCCGGTGACCAGCAGGCAGCCCTCTTTGGCCAAACCTGCTTTGACCCCGGCGATGCCAAATGTACTTACGGCACCGGTGCATTCCTTCTGATGAACACGGGCGAAAAGCCCATTTTCTCTCAAAACGGCCTGGTGACCACCATTGCCTGGGGTTTGAATGGGAAGGTCAGCTATGCCCTGGAGGGCTCCATTTTCGTGGCCGGTGCGGCCATTCAGTGGCTCCGGGACGAACTGCGGTTCATTGAATCCGCCTCCGATTCCGAGTATATGGCCCGCAAGGTAGCCGACACCAACGGCTGCTATGTTGTTCCTGCCTTCACCGGCCTCGGCGCACCTTATTGGGATGCCCGCGCCCGGGGCACCATCCTGGGCCTGACCCGCGGCGTCAATAAGTACCACATCATCCGGGCCACCCTGGACTCCATCGCCTACCAGGTAAACGATGTGCTGTCTGCTATGGAAGCCGATGCCAAGATTCTCCTGTCGGCACTGAAGGTGGACGGCGGTGCCTCTGCCAACAACTATCTGACCCAGACCCAGTCCGATATTTCCGCTGCCCCTGTCCTGCGACCCCGGTGTGTGGAAACCACCGCTATGGGCGCTGCCTACCTGGCAGGTCTGGCCGTTGAATATTGGCAGGATCTGCAGGAAATTCGGCAAAATTGGGCAGTAGACCGCCGATTTGAACCGGAGATTTTGCCGGAAGTCCGTGCCGACAGGCTGGCCCATTGGAAAAAGGCAGTGGCCTGCACCTCTGCCTGGGCCGGAGAATAAAGAAAAAGTCAAGAAACCATGGACAAACGCTACTTTATGTGCTACAATACAATGGATATTTTGTGATTTCCGGTGAGGCCTATGAAAATTTCCTTTTTACCCTATGTGATTACGGAGGAGCTGACGGACCTGACCCCGCAGTTCCTGCAGCTGCACAATATCCGGCTGCTGATGCTGGATTTTGACAACACCATCGTGCCCTATACCACCTCCGTCCCCACCCAGGCCATGACCGACTGGCTGCGGCTGATGAACGGTTCTGATATTCCCTTGTGCGTGGTGTCCAACAGCCGCAATGACCGGGTCAAGAAATTTTGCGCCGAGTACGGCCTGGACTGCATCACTCATGCGGCCAAGCCCGGCGGTAAAGGCATTCGCCAGTGCCTGGAAAAGTACGGCATCTCGGCTTCCGAGGCTGCTTTGGTGGGCGACCAGATCTTTACCGACACTTTGGGCGCCAACGGCTGCGGTGTGCGGCCGATCCTGGTGAAGGCCATCGACAATCATAATTTCTGGCTGAAAGCACGGCATGTGCTGGAAATGCCATTTATCTTTGCTGCAAGAAAGAGGAGGATCAACCTATGAACAATCTGGAAAAGTATCTGACCCTGCTGGACGGGGAAGTGGACGGCCTGCTGCTGACTTCCCGCTATAGCCGCCATTACGGCGCTGAGTACGACATCGCCGAGGGCGTTGCCGTGGTGTCCAAGGCCGGCTGCCGTTACTTCACCGACAACCGTTACACCGAAGCTGCCGAGAACGGCATCAAGGGCTTCCAGGTGCTGGATGTTGCCAAGGGTGGCGGCTATGTCAAGTGCATCAACCAGTGCATCGAGGACTTCGGCATCACCGCCCTGGGCTTCGAAGAGAACTACCTGACCGTTTCCGAGTACATGATGTACGAAAAGGGCCTGAACGCCAAGCTGGTTCCCTTCACCAAGGAGATCAACGGCTTCCGTGCTGTGAAGGAAGAGTGGGAACTGGCCATCATGCGCAAGGCTCAGGCCATCACCGATAAGGCCTTCGCCGAGGTCTGCCCCCGCATCAAGGTTGGCATGACCGAGCTGGAGCTGCAGGCTGAGCTGATCTACTGCCTGTACAAGAACGGTGCTACCGGTCTGGCTTTCGATCCCATCGTGGTTTCCGGCCCCAACTCCAGCCTGCCCCATGGCGTTGCCGGTGAGCGTGTCATCCAGGAAGGCGACTTTGTTACCATGGACTTCGGCGCCCTGTACAATGGCTACTGCGCTGATATGACCCGTACCGTTGCTGTTGGCTTCGCTACCGAGGAAATGAAGACCGTCTATAACACCGTGCTGGAAGCTCAGCTGGCTGGTCTGGCAATCTCCAAGGCCGGTGTGCCCGGTAAGGATATCGATGGCGCTGCCCGTAAGGTCATCACCGACGCCGGTTACGGCGAATACTTCGGCCATGGCTACGGCCACTCCCTGGGCCTGGAGGTCCACGAGAATCCCAGCCCCAATGCTCGTAACGAGGCTCCCATGCCTGTGGGCGCAGTCGCTTCTGCCGAGCCCGGCATCTATCTGCCCGGCAAATTCGGCGTCCGTATCGAAGATACCTGCGTTTTCCTGGAAGACGGCATTGAAATTCTGACCAAGAGCCCCAAGAATTTGATTATTATCTAAAAAATTCGATTTTGCTCTTGCAAAATAGCGCACTTTCGGTTAAAATAAGAAAGTTAAAATAAAAATAAAGCCCCCCCGACAGGGGAGAGCAATTTAGGAGGATATTCACTATGATTTCTGCAGGCGATATCAGAAACGGCATTACCTTCGAAATGGATGGCAAGGTTATGCAGGTTATCGAGTTCCAGCATGTTAAGCCCGGTAAGGGTGCTGCTTTCGTCCGCGTCAAGATGCGTAACGTCATCACCGGCGGCGTGACCGAAACTTCCCTGAACCCTTCCGCCAAGTTCCCCACCGCTTTTGTTGAGCGCAAGAAGATGGAGTATAGCTACAATGATGGCGAGCTGTACTACTTCATGGACCAGGAGACCTTCGAACTGGAGCCCCTGAACGCTGACGTTCTGGACGACTCCTTCAAGTTTGTCAAGGAGAACGACATCTGCACCGTCATGTCCTACAAGGGCAAGGTCTTCGGTGTCGAAGTCCCCAACTTTGTTGACCTGGTCGTTACCGAGACCGAGCCCGGTTTCGCTGGCAACACCGCTACCAACGTCACCAAGCCCGCTACTGTCGAGACCGGCGCTGAGGTGAAGGTGCCGCTGTTCATCAACGAGGGCGACAAGATCCAGATCGACACCCGTACCGGTGAGTACCTGGGCCGTTCCAAGGCTTAATTTCGCAGTTTGAACCTGTAGGGGACGATGCCCACATCGTCCCTTTTTTTTAAAATGAAAGGAGTAATCATTATGACTATTTCTGAAAAGGCTGCTTACCTGAAGGGCCTGATGGATGGCCTGGAGCTGGACACTGAGAAGGCTGAAGGCAAGATGATCGCTGCTATGGTCGAGCTGATCGGCGACATGGCCAAGCGCATGAAGGACATCGAGGAGACCACCATCGCCATTTCCGATGAGCTGGACGAGATCCAAGAGGATCTGGACGCCATCGAGGACTTCATCATGGATGAAGAGGACGAGGACTGGGATTTCGACGAGGAAGAGAACGAAGACTGGGACGACGAGGAAGAGGACTTCGACTTCGGCGACGAGGATTCCACTATCTACGAGGTGGAGTGCCCTGTCTGCGGCGAGATCATCAACTTCGACGAGGAGACCCTGGAAGAGGGTGCCATTCCTTGCCCCAACTGCGGTGAGAACCTGGAGTTCGACATCGAGGACGAGGAGTAATTTCCAATAACGAAAGTGCGTGCCAAATTGGCACGCACTTTTTTGTTGGCACATAAAAATTTCGGATGTTTCCTGTAGGGGTGGGTCATTGAACAGCCCCTAAAGAATTTATGAAAAGAAGAGCCTGGCTGTCATGGCTGCCACAAAAAAACCGGTAAAATCCGCAATCAGCGCTGCCGGGACGGTATACCGGGTCCGTTTGATGCCGGCAGCACCGAAATAGACGGATACGGTATAAAAGGTGGTCTCCGTGGAACCTAGCATGATGGCCACTGTCCGACCGATGGTCGAATCTGCGCCGTACTGCGCCATAAGGCCTGCACCCACTGCCAGAGCGGCACTGCCGGAAATTGGCCGAATCAGCACCAAAATGGCTGTTTCCGGCGGGATACCAAAAAATGAAAATGCCGGCGCAAAAAAACGGCTCAGGATTTCCACAGCTCCGCTGGCCTGCAGCATGGTCACGGCCGTCAGCAGCAGCACCAGCGCCGGCACCAGGGAAACCAGCAATTTCAGCCCATCGGCAGCTCCTTCCAGCATCCGGTCATAGGCGTTTTCCCGTTTCCCCAGGGCCACGGCGCAAAGCAAAAACAGCAGCCCGGGTACGATGTAATCAATCATATTTCCACAGCTTTCCCATGATAAACGCCGCCAGCAGCCCCAAACCGGCAGAGCAAAGGCTGGTGGCCCATACCGCCGGCAAAATGTCAAAAGGGGAGTGGCAACCCAGCCCGGCCCGAATGGCAGCCACGTTGGAAGGGATCAACTGAATGGAGGCGGTATTCAGCACGATAAGCCTACATAATTCGTCGCTGGCGGTGTCATTTTTCGCCATCCGTTTCGCTGCCAGAATGCCCATGGGCGTGGCGGCGTTGCCCAGCCCCAAAATGTTGGCGCAGATGTTGGCAGAAATGGCTCCGGCCAAACTGGGATCCTGCTTCGTGCCGGGAAACAGTCGGTGCAGCACCGGCCGCAGCAGCCGGGACAGGGCCTTTGTGGCCCCAATTATCTCCATCAGTTTTCCAATGCCACTCCACAAACACAGGGAGCCACCAATGGAAATGGCCAGGTTCAGCCCGGCCTGGGCCCCCTGGGGAACGGCCGCGGCCAAAGCCGCTCCTTGTCCCGTGACCCCGGCCGCCACCAGAGAAATCAAAACCATCCCCGCAAAGATCCAACTCATGACCATGCACATCACCTCTTAGGGACAGCCTATGCACAGGTCAGATGCTTATTGACTTCAATTTTCCTTTGAAGTATAATGAAGAAAAAAGAAAAGGGGAGCAACTATGCTGCAAGACCTGGATTTTGGACATTTGGACAATCAATATCACGCCGAAGAACCCCAGGACCACCATATTGTGGTCTGTGTGCAGGGAAAAAATATCCTGCTGCACCGGGGAGAGGATGACACCTTAGTGCTGCCCACCTGGGGACAGGTGAAAAACTGGTGCGGTAGCTGGGAGCGGTGGTTCGAAAGCCCCACCCAGTACGCCTTCACCATGCAGGAGCAACATTATTTCTTGTTCATGGGCAAGGCAGGGGAGTGCCCGGATGCTTATTTTACCTATGAAAATGCCACCGTTTTGCGGCAGCAGACCTCCAAAAATATCTGCTTTGCCATGATGACTGCCTGGCACATTTACTCCTGGTACCGGGTCAATCGGTTCTGCGGCGCTTGCGGCGAAAAGACCGTCCATGACGGCAAAGAGCGCATGATGCGCTGCCCGCACTGCGGCAATATGATCTTCCCCCGGATCGCTCCGGCGGTGATCATCGGTTTGACCCACGGCGACAAGCTGATGCTCAGCACCTATGCCGGCCGGGATTATAAGCGCTACGGCCTGCTTGCCGGCTTTATCGAAATCGGCGAGACGGCAGAAGAAGCGGTGGTCCGGGAGGTCATGGAGGAAGTGGGCCTGAAGGTCAAAAACGTCCGCTATTATAAGAGCCAGCCCTGGGGCGTGGCGGGCAACCTGTCCATCGGCTATTTCTGTGATTTGGATGGTGACGATACCGTCCACCTGGACGAAAATGAGCTGGCCTCCGCCGAGTGGTTCGATCGCAATGACCTGCCTGCCAAGGACGACGGCATCAGCCTTACCCGGGAAATGATCCGCATCTTCTCCGAAGGCAAGGAGCCTAAGTAAAAAATCGCACCGCAGGATTTTCCTGCGGTGCGTTCGTTTATTCATCGATACTCAATGCGGCGTCATAGACCACATTCTTCGGAAGATTCAGATCCTTTGCCGTCTGCTTGATGGCATCCTTTCGGCTGAGGCCTCCTGCCATGAGCCGCTGCACCATTTGGGTTGCATCCTCCTCGGTGGGCAATTCCTTTTCCTGTTCAGGCGCACCGGCGATCACCAGCACAAATTCGCCCTTGGGGGCGTTTTCTGTGTATTTGGCGATGGCCTCGCTCAGGGTGGTGCGTACCACTTCCTCGTGGAGCTTGGTCAGCTCCCGGCACAGGCTGATGGGCCGGTCGGCTCCAAATACCTCCGCCATATCCTCCAATGTGTTCAGCAGCTTATGGGGTGCTTCGTAGAAGATCATGGTCCGCTGTTCGTCCTTCAGATCCTCCAGATGGGCTCTGCGGCTCTTCTTGGCGGTGGACAGGAAACCCTCGAAGCAGAATCGGCCGGTGGCCTGGCCGGAAATGCTCAGCGCCGTAATGACGGCACAGGGACCGGGAATGGCGCATACCGTCACACCGGCCTCAGCGCACTGCTTTACCAGCTCTTCGCCGGGGTCAGAAATGGCGGGAGAACCCGCATCCGATACCAATGCACAGGTTTCGCCTGCCAGGATCCGCTCCAATATAATATTGCCCTTGAAAGCCTTGTTGTGCTCATAGTAGCTGACAAGGCTTTTTTTGATGCCCAAATGGTTTAATAGCTTCAGAGAAACACGGGTATCCTCAGCAGCAATGAAATCCGCCTGTTCCAGCGTTTCCTTTGCGCGGGGAGAAATGTCACCCAAATTGCCAATAGGCGTGGGGACGAGATAGAGCATACCAGGCATAATAAACACTCCTCTTTAGCGTCATTGCGAACCAGTGCGCACACTGGTGTGGCAATCCCCGAAAGGTTCAGGGAAGGTGATAAACAGATTTATAGTAATCCGATGGTGTACCATCGGTGTGGAATAAAAAAGCTTCTTCTATGATGAGGCCCGGCTTTCCGCCTTTTCGGAAGGAGAGCAAAATCAGCGAAATTTCGCCGCCTTCCTTATGCCGCACCAGTCGCAGCCGCTTGGCTTCCAGGTTTTCCTTGGCAGCGCAGGCAATCAGTTCTGCCAATCGCTCCGGCTTGTGGACGAGGAAAAAATCGCCGCCGTATTTTAAGTTCCGGGCCGCTGCCCCGAACAGTTCGGCAGGGGAGCAGTGATCTTCTCGCCTGGCCGTGGCATGTTGCTTGCTGGCGGGACCGCCGGAAAAGTAGGGAGGGTTGGATACACAGCAATGGAAGGGCTCGCCGGAAAACTGCCGCAGATCACCGCATATACTGCTTAAACGGGCCGACAGGCCGTTGCGGGCAATGTTTTCCTCTGCAATCGCATGGGCTCGCGCGTCCTGCTCCAGGCCGGTGACGCAGCAGGTTGCATCCCGGGCACAAAGCAGCAACCCCAATGTCCCACCGCCGGAGCCAAGATCCAGCACACGGGCGTTTTTCGGCAGATGCACAAAATCTGCCAGCAGCATGGAATCTGTGGTCAGGGGAAAAGCGCCGCCTGCGGTATCCATTTGGATGTTGTTGGGTAAGTATTCCATGGCGTCCTCCATAGAAAATTAGCCTGTGCACCCAAAGGATGCACAGGCCAACTGCGGTTTTAGAAAGGATTACTCCTCGACGATGGCTTCGGTGGGGCAGTTGTCGCAGCAGGCGCCGCAGCTAACGCAGGTATCGGCGTCGATGACGTACATCTCTTCGCCCTCGGAGATAGCCTCAACGGGGCAGTTGTCGGCGCAGGCGCCGCACTTGACGCAAGCGTCAGTGATCTTGTAAGCCATGATTCGTTCCTCCATAAGTAATTTTGTAGGGCACTTTAGTAAATGCAAGTCTATTCTAGCATGGATTCCGGAAAACGCAATCCCTTTTTTCAAAAAGATTTGTATAATTTTTAGAAACCCCGGCGAAAATTCCCTGAGATGAAGGTTGACACCGTAAGGGCGTTTCCCGAATCGTCCACAACCTATCGATTACCACTGCACCCCAAATACCTTCCCCCGGGGGGTG
>JAZUBW010000093.1:0-14557 GCA_045638785.1 Faecousia sp. | reverse complement strand
GCTCCCGTGGTTGAGGGTGCTGTCGTCGAGGCCAAGGTCGTCAAGAACGGCAAGGGCAAGAAGATCGACGTCATCAAGTACAAGGCTAAGAAGGGCGAGAAGAAGCACATCGGCCATCGTCAGCCCTACACCAAGGTGGAGATCACCAAGATCGCTCTGTAATTAAAATATGACTAGATGCGAATTTTTTGTGGAAGACGAAAGAATCACCGGATTCTCCGTCTCCGGCCACAGCGGCTACAGTGAGGCCGGCAGCGACATCGTTTGCGCCGCCATCTCCGCCGTTGTCGCCATGACCGAGGCCACCATCAATGACATTTGTGGTGCAAAGGCCAAGGTCCGGGTCAAGGACGAGCAGGCTCGTATCACCCTGACCCTCCCCGCTTCCTGCGATGAAGAAGAGTCTGTCCAGGCAGTGCTTGCCGGCATGCTCCTGTATCTTTGCAACCTGCGGGATGAATATCCTGATTATATTGAAGTTTTGGAGGTGTAATACCATGCTGAAGATTGGTATTCAGTACTTCGCGCACCATAAGGGCGGCGGTTCCACCAAGAACGGCCGTGACTCCAAGGCAAAGCGCCTGGGCGTCAAGCGCGCTGACGGTCAGTTCGTTCTGGCCGGCAACATTCTGGTTCGCCAGAGAGGCACCCACATCCATCCCGGTGTCAATGTCGGTATCGGCAGTGATGACACTCTGTTCGCTCTGGTTGACGGCACCGTCCGTTTCGAGCGCAAGGGCAAGGATCGCCGCCAGTGCTCCGTTTACGCTGAGCAGTAATTGTGCATTAAGAACGAAGGGCTGTTGCAAACTATCTGCGACAGCCCTTTTTCTTAAGACTTTTGTATTGTGATAAATTGTTGTTTAGCAAAGCTCTGTAGGGAACGGTGTCCTCCGCGTTCCGGCCGCGAAGGGGGACAATTTTGCACCGCAGCATCGCAGAAAGATGCAGAAAATTCGCCCATCGAGGTCGAATTTTCTGACGGAACGCTGAGGACAGCGTTCCCTACAGAGCGCCGCTAATCGTATAAACAACAATTTATGACAGTATAACCCACCTATTCCTTTTACCAAGGAGGATTTTCTATGTTTGTAGATAAAGTGCGAATCTCGGTCATTGGCGGTCGCGGCGGCGACGGCGCTGTGGCCTTCCATCGCGAAAAGTATGTCAACGCCGGCGGTCCTGACGGCGGTGACGGCGGCCATGGCGGCAGCGTCATCCTGCGGGTCTCCGACCATATGACCACCCTGCTGGACTTCCGTTATAAGCGCAAGTATGCTGCCCAGGCCGGCGAAAACGGCAAAGGCCGCAACATGAGCGGCAAGCGGGGCGAAAACCTGGTCATCGAGGTGCCCCGCGGCACTGTCATCCGGGACGCAGAAACCAACGCCGTCATCGTGGACATGTCCACCAATGACGATTTCATCATCGCCAAGGGCGGTCGCGGCGGTTGGGGCAATGCCCACTACGCCACCCCCACCCGGCAGATCCCCCCCTTTGCCAAGGCAAGTCTCAAGGGCCAGGAGCGGGACATCATCATGGAGCTGAAGTTGCTGGCCGATGTGGGCCTGGTTGGCTTCCCCAACGTGGGCAAGTCCACCCTGCTGAGTGTCACTTCCAATGCCCGTCCCAAGATCGCCAATTACCACTTCACCACCCTCTTCCCCAACCTGGGCGTTATCTATGTGGACGAAGGCGTGAGCTTTGTCATGGCGGACATCGCCGGCATCATTGAAGGCGCTGCCGAGGGCGCCGGCCTGGGCCACGATTTCCTGCGACACATCGACCGCTGCCGCCTGCTGGTCCATGTCATCGATGTATCCGGCAGTGAGGCCCGTGACCCCGTTGAGGATTTCGATGCCATCTGCGCCGAGCTGGAGAACTACTCTGTGGATCTTTCCGACCGACCCATGATCGTGGCCGCCAACAAGACCGACCTGCTGGACCCCGACTCCGATAATCTGGAGCGGCTGAGAAAGCATGTGGAGGCCGCCGGCTGCGAGCTGTACGAGATCAGCGCCGGCACCACCCAGGGCACCAAGCAGCTGATGCGGATCGTGGCTCAGAAGCTGGAACAACTGCCTCCTGTGACCATTTACGAGCCGGAGTATGTGGAGCTGGTGGAAGCTCCCGTAGATCCCAAGGAGTTCGAGATCGAGCACTACGGCAACACCTGGCTGGTCACCGGACGCTGGCTGGAGCGGATCATCGAGAACATCAACTTCGACGATTACGAATCCCGCAACCACTTCGATATGCAGCTGCGGAAGGTGGGTCTGTTCGCCCGCCTGGAAGAGATGGGCATCGAGGACGGCGATACTGTCGACATTTACGATTTCGAGTTCGAATACCAGAGATAACCAACAGGGAGCGCTGCAAATGCAGCGCTCCCTGTTCAATTTTGATTTGTCACACAGTTTCTTCGTAGGGCGGGGTCATGACCCCGCCCTACGAATGGGTGTACGATCGATGCCAATTGACTTTTTCCTTGCAACATCCTCATTTGTGGTATATACTATAAAAAAGAAACGGAGGAATGGCCATGGATTTTAAGGTATTAGCGGTAGGCGATGTGGTGGGCAATCCCGGTATGGATCGGATCCGCGGGAGCCTGCGGTATCTCAAGCAGAAAACAAATGCGGATTTTGTCATCGTCAACGGAGAAAATGCGGCAGTGGTGGGTTTGACTCCCAACCAGGCGGAGGATATTTTCGATGCCGGCGCCGATGTGATCACCCTGGGCAACCACAGCTTCGGCAAGCGGGAGATCAGCGACTATCTGGACGAGAACAGTCGAATCCTGCGTCCGGCAAACTTCGCCCCCCAGGTACCCGGACGGGGCTGGGGCATCTACGACACCAAGGCCGGCCCCGTGGCGGTCATCGATCTGATCGGCCGCTGCAACATGGACTACACCCCGGATAATCCCTTTTTGATGATCGACAAGATCCTGCCCAAGATCAATGCCAAGCTGATTTTGGTGGAGATCCACGCCGAAGCCACCTCGGAAAAGCTGGCCATGGGCTATATGCTGGATGGCAAGGTTGCTGCCGTTTGGGGTACCCATACCCATGTGCCCACCGCTGATGCTCAGGTACTACCCAAGGGTACCGGATTCGTGACGGATTTGGGCATGACGGGTCCCAAGCATTCTGTGCTGGGCATCCGGCCCGAATTGTCCATACAGAAGTTCCGCGGGGATCTGTTCCAGCGCTATCAGTGGGCAGAGGGTGCCACCAAGCTGGAGGCTGTCCTCTTCACCCTGGACACCGCCACCGGCAAATGCAAAAAAGCAGAAAGGGTTGACTTAAACGATGAAAATCCTACACGCCGCTGACCTGCATCTGGACACGCCCTTTACGGGCCGTTCCGACGAGGATGTGCGGTATCTGAAAAAGGCGCTGCTGACCGTCCCGGAGCAGATCACTGCTCTGTGCCGGCTGCACGGCTGCGACCTGCTACTGCTGGCTGGCGACCTATTTGACGGCCCGGCTTCCCGGGAGAGCATCGATGCGCTGAAAGCGGCTCTGGCAGATGTGCAGATCCCCGTTTTCATTTCCCCGGGAAATCATGACTTTTGCAGTCCGGACAGCCCGTATTTGCGGGATATTTGGCCGGAAAATGTGCATATTTTTACAAAATCGGATATTTCTTCCGTCGCCGTTCCCGGCCTGGATTGCCGGGTCTATGGTGCCGGTTTTGAGAGCATGGACTGCCGAGCCCTCCTGGAACATTTCCGGTTGGAAGGCAGCGAGCGCTACCAGATCGGTCTCCTGCACGGCGATCCGGTGCAAAAAAACTCCCCCTACTGCCCCATTTCTCAGGAGCAGGTGGCCGCCTCCGGGCTGGACTATTTGGCCCTGGGGCATGTACACAAGGGCGGCTCCTTTACCGCCGGCGGTACCCTCTGCGGTTGGCCCGGCTGTCCCATGGGTCGTGGCAACGATGAATTGGGCGAAAAGGGCGTATACCTGGTGGCCCTGGAAGAGAAGGCAGCTATCACCTTTCTGCCCCTGGAGGGCCCCCGGTTTTACGATTTAGAAGCCGAAGTGCTGGACACCCCGGAAAACGCTGTCCGGGCCGCACTGCCGCCGGTGGGCAGCGAAGATTTTTACCGCATTACTCTGATCGGCGAAGCGGAAGCCTTTGATATCAGTGCGCTCTCCTTCCCGGCGTTCCCCCACTTGGAGCTACGGGACCGGACGGCGCCACCTGTGGACATCTGGAGCCGCATGGGTGCTGACAATTTGGAAGGTGTCTTCTTCCAAATGCTGCATGATACCCTGCCTTCCGACCCGGAAACTGCCGCTTTGGCGGCAAAAATTGCCCGAAAGATCCTGGACGGACGGGAGGTGGTACTGCCGTGAGAATTTACAGCATGACCGCCACCTTCGGCAAACTGGAAAACCAGACCCTGACCTTACAGCCGGGGCTGAATATCATTTCCGCTCCCAACGAGTGGGGCAAAAGCACCTGGTGCACCTTCCTGGCTACCATGCTCTATGGCCTGGACACCCGTGAAAAGACCACCAAAACCACCCTGGCAGCGAAGGAGCGCTATGCTCCCTGGTCGGGCTCTCCCATGTCCGGCCGCATTGAACTGAACTGGAACGGGCGGGACATTACCATCGAGCGCTGGACCAAAGGCCGCACCATACTGGGCGAATTTCGTGCATACGAAACGGAAAGCGGCCTGGCCGTACCGGAACTGACCGGAAGCAATTGTGGCGAAGTTCTGCTGGGTGTGGAAAAAAGCGTATATTTGCGTTCCGCTTTCCTGCGGCTCAGCGATCTGCCGGTGACTGCAGATGAATCTCTGCGCCGGCGGCTCAACGCCCTGGTGACCACCGGTGACGAAAGCGGCGCCGGCGATACACTGGCACAAAAGCTGAAGGATTTAAAAAACAAGGTCCGCTACAACCGCAGCGGTCTGCTGCCCCAGGCAGAGGAACAGCGCAGAGAACTGGAGAGCAAGCTGGCGGAGCTGCAGACTTTGCAGACCCAACTGAAGCAATTCTCTGTGCGGCAGCAGGAGATCGCCGAGCAGACCGCAGCGCTGGAAAATCACTTGCAGCATCTGCAGTATGCCGCCGCCCAGGCGGACCTGGAACGGGTGGAACAGGCCCAGCGGGCAGCGGAAGCCGCCGCAGAGCGGATGGCAAAGCTGGAGGATGCCTGTACCGCTCTCCCCAGCCGGGAGGAAGCGGTGCAGCAGCTACATCGGCACGCCCAGCTTGTACAGGCCCAAACGGCGCTGTTGCAGGAAATGAGTGCTCTGCCGCCTGAGCCGGCGCAGCCGCCCTTTCCGGAGCGCTACCAGCATCTCTCCCCTGCTCAGGCCATCGCCCAGGCAGAGGAAGACAGCCGGCAGCAGGAAGCCCTGGAGGATGACAAAAAGAAAACGGGCCTGCTGTGGCTTGGCTTTGGCATTGGCGCTGCGGTGCTGTTGGTACTGGCGCTGCTGCTTGGCGGCAACATGTGGATCATCGCTTGCAGTTTGATCGTCCTGGGTGTTCTCAGTGCGCTGGCATACGCAAACCTCCGCAGCCGCCGCATCCAGGCGCAGATCCAGGCGCTGGCGGCCCGCTACCCCGGCCTCAGCCCCCAGCGATGGGTAGAGGATGCCGAAACCTTCGCAGAGACCCAGCGGCAATATGAGGAGGCGCTGCAAACCGCCCTTTCCCTTCGCCGGAATCTGCGGCAGCAGATCGAGGAAAACGAGGAAGCCATCGGACGATTGACCAACCACTGGTCCAGCCAGGAATTTTTGCTGCGGTGCAACGAGATCATCGCCACCCACGACGATCTGGCCGATGCCCGGGGCGACCATCAGCAGGCCGCCGCTCATGCCGATACCCTGCGGGCCATGCGAAAGCCTGTATCCAAACCGGAGCAGCCGGATACAATGACCATTTCCGAGGCCGAAAGCCGCAGAAAATTGTCGGATCTGGACTTTGAGCAGAAGCAGCTACAGCTGCGGCTGGGCCAATTCCAGGGCCGCATGGAGGCGCTCGGCAGTCCCCTGGCGCTGGAAAATCAGCTTAACGCTGTCAACCAACGGATTGGGCAACTCAATCGCTACTATAGCGCCCTGGAGTTGGCGCAAAAGACCCTGACAGAAGCATCCGACCAGCTGCAGCGCCGATTTGCGCCCCGGATCACCGAGCAGGCCCGGCAGCTGTTTTCCACGCTGACCGGTGGCCGCTACGATCGGCTGCAGCTGCAGCAGGACCTGACCATCAACGCCGCTGCCGAGGCAGACACCACCGTCCGCAGCGTCCAATGGCGCAGTGAGGGCACGGTGGATCAGCTGTATCTGGCCCTGCGGCTGGCGGTGGCAAAAGAACTGACACCGGAGGCACCACTGGTACTGGACGATGTTCTGGTGCGTTTTGACGATCAGCGTCACGCTGCCGCCATGAAGCTCTTGCAGGAGGAAGCCCTGCAAAGGCAGATCCTCCTGTTTACCTGCCAAACCCGGGAAGAAGCATATTCCCTATAACCAAAGCCGGCTGACCTCAAAGGTCACGCGGCTTTTTTTCATGCACATAGGCAGATAAATTTCGATTTATTGAGCAGATGATATTGTAGGGGCGAGCATTGCTCGTCCGGGCATTTTGCAATGCAAAATGCCGTTCCCTAGGCCCAACATAGTTATTTTTCTTCGAAAAATCCGAAAAATGTTCCATTTTTCGGCGGACGGCCAGTGGCCGCCCCTACAAAATAACTGCCCGATAAACTAAAATATGCAAGAAGGACACATCCCACATAGAAACGAAGGGAAGCGGGAGATGCCGCGGGCCCCTTTTATTGGAATTTTTTTTTCCGCATGCGCCCGCGGTCAGAGGCTGGGGTTCTTCCTCAGGGTCCACGCCACCGGTGACCTCGACGGAATGGATGGAGGCGATAACATTGTACTTACCGGTATCACCCAGAGTGTAGAATCTGGACTCGGTCATGACCTCTTCCTGCATCCAGGTCTCCTGGTTCATGACGAACTCACCGGTGCCAACACTTGCCACATACAGGTACAGCTCGTTGGTCAGGCCATTGTTCCAGTAGTCATACAGGCTCAAGGCGAACATGGGAGCGCCTGCGGCATCGTAGCCGGCAAACTCGATATCGGAGAAGTGGTAGGTGTAGCGGGGCATGGTGCCATCGTGGAACATGCTGGTCAGAGGAGTCTCCTCGATGCGGCGGATGTTGAAGACATTGTAGGTCACATTGCCCTCCTCGTCCTCGATGGCCAGCTCGAACATACCGTTGCGCATGGTGCCGCTATGCTCGATGTAGGTGCCGTCCTCACTGGTGTAGACAGTGTTGCCACTTGCGCTAACTTCCTTGTTCAGGCCGATAACCTCGTCGATGTACCACAGGCGGCCAACATTGTCCAGCAGCACCAGAGTCTGGTCGGAAATGTAGTTGACGACACCGCCGTAAGCGGCATTGCCCAGGAAGTCCTGGTTGTTATCAACGAAGGTGTAGCTGTCCTCGATGGTGGTAATACCACTGAAGACCACCTCGGAGCTGGCGCCCTGGCCGGTCTCACCGGTGACGAAGCCATCGCCGGCAGCACGCAGGCAATCCACCAGGTTCAGACGGTGATAGGTAAATGCCTGCTTCTGCTCGTCGTAGGAATCCAGCATCTTGTCACTTTCTTCGTGAGTCAGCTCCAGATCCACAAACAGATACATGTTCATGATGGCAGCGAAGGTATCCTGAGACTCGGAATAGGTCATGCCGAACAGCATATCGCCATCGACAGGATCCAGCACATCCACTACCACACCGGTAGCGGGGTCGATCTTGTAGACCATACCGGTATTGCCATATTCGCAAGCCCAGATATAGCCACGAGCCATGACGGAGGTTGCCAGGGACAGGCCAAAGTTCAGCTCCTCAGGAGCGGTAATGGCCTTCAGAGGCTCAAATTCGCCAACGCCATCGATCATTTCGTACTTGTAGGTGCAGACGCCGCCCACATTGCCCACGCCGGAGCCCATGGAGGAGACGATACCCTCGATCTTCAGATCCAGAGCGGTGACTTCCACGATCAGGGTGTCGAACTTGGTCTCATCGGCTGCATTGGTCACGGTGATGGTGGCAGAGCCGGTGGAAACAGCGGAGATCACGCCGGACTGGTTAACATCCACAACGGAAGGATCACTGGAGGTCCAGATCACATCCCTATAGTTGGTGTACCAGGGATCCAGATCGTAGATCAGGCCGCGGAGGCTGCCCACATTCATGGTGATCACATCATCACGCAGGACAGGTCTTGCCACAACCTCACAATCCATGTCGGGAACATTCTGGTAGATCTCGTTGGAGTTGATGGTCTCCTGGGTCAGAGGTGCGAACATAGCGCAGGTCTCGGTGGTCAGGTCGCCCACCTTCTCAGCGTAAACCATGCCATCTTCCACATTCTTGGGATCGATGACATACAGTTCACTGTAGGTCCACATGAAGTCGCCATAGAAGCGAGCCCAGTACATCTTGCCGGTGTTGTGATCCCAGGTCATAGACTGCAGGTAGTCCATGGTGATGCCAACATCGCCCACACGGGACATAGCGTAGCTCAGACGATAGGAATCGGACCATCTGTCATATTCCACGCCGGCAGACCACAGGCGGGCAGTTTCAGCGATCATCTGGCCGTCTTCATTGTATTCCAGACCCAGCACATACAGGGTGCCCTCGTTGTCGATGGCCATGGTCAGGCCGTACAGACCGCCGCGACCCAGTGCCCAGGTTTCCTCGTAGGCACCGACAGTGGTCCACATCTCCTCATCATAATATTCGCCGTGGAGGTTGATGGTGTAGATGTCGGTGGTGGGATAGCCCTGGTACACATCAACAATAAGACCGTAGAGCTTGCCCTCCACATAGCTGTAAGCCAGATCCTGGTAGGTATTCTCCAGGGTTGCGATGTAGGTAGACTCGATATCGAAGGAGTCCACCAGCATATCGGCATACTTGAAGCCATACAGCGCGCCGGTTTCAGTCTGTGCGAAGACAAAACCGTTCACGTACTCGGCGCAAACGAAGTTCATGTTGTCATTGCTGATGATGACTTCGTCCATATTGACGCCTTCACCGAAGCTGGCCCAGCCAGCGGTCTCGTTCATGAAGTCGTACTGGTAAGCCACCAGTTCCTCATAGGAAGCACCCTCGCCGCCCAGGTTCAGACCGTAGTAGGAATCATTCAGCGCATAGTCGCTCAGCAGGATCATCAGCTTGCCGGTAGCACCGGTAACATCGAAGCTGACAGTATGGTACTGGTAGCCATCCTCTGCAGGAGCCACATCCTCCACGCCATCTCTGCCGTAGATGATGCTGCCGTTGCTGCTCATGACCATTGCCACGGAAACGCCCACATTTTCACGGAAGGTCAGCTCCAGAGTGACCTCACCGGTAACATTGTTGACCTTCTTTTCCAGGCCCAGCAGTTCGGGCTTCTCCAGGTCGACGGTGACAGGAGCAGTCCACACATCGGCGGTTGCGCCCTCATAATCACCGACAGCCTCGATTTCCAGGCGCAGGTGGGTGTTGTTGGGCAGCAGGTGGCCGCTGTTGTCCTTCCACTCCCAAGCGGGCATCTCGCCGGCGTACCAGCTGTAGACGGAAGGAACGATCTGATCGTAGTTGGCGTTGTAAACACTCTTGTTTACATGGCTGACGCTGTAATCGTAATAGACCTCGCCGGTATCGGCATCCACATAACGGTAAGTCAGGGTCTTGGCATTACGCAGCAGGGACAGGTAAATGTCGTCGATGGTGTCGAAATAGCCGTCACCATTGGGAGAAACGGAGATATGGTTCTTGTCGAAGGGCTCGTCCACATAGACATTGGCGCCGGGATAGTAGTAGGAAGCCTGGCCGGCGAAGTTGGTCCACAGCACGTTGTAGTACTGGTTACCGATCACTTCGGTCTCCTCAGCCTCCAGCAGATCCCAATAGTCACCGTCGTCGATAACAGGAGCAGCGTCCCAATCGCCATAGAAGCCCATGTAGGGCAGGCTCAGGTCCACGCCACCGGTATGACGGGCAGTCAGGAAGCTGAAGCCTTCCACATAACCGCCGTTGGTGTAGTAGGTATCGAAATAAGCTCTGTCTTCCTCAGTCAGCTCGATGGAGACAGCCACATCCACGCTCTGGCCGCCTTCCACACACAGGACCTGATCTTCCAGGTCTGCCTCGGACTCGTTACCGACCAGGGCATCCAGATAGGCCTGCACGTCGTCGTTGTTCACGACCTCGTCGCTGTTGGTGTTGTAGCGGAAGGATTCTTCTTCCCAGCCTTCCTCGGCCATGCCGTTGGCGGCCAGGTAGATCTGGAAAGCGTCACGGGTGTCGGTGACTGCGTTGTTGTCCACATCGAAGGTGGGGATCAGACTGCCGCTGAGCTCCACAGCATCCGCATACAGGGCTCTGGGAGAAGAGGACATGAAGTACTTGCCCTCATAGGCATCGTAAGTGGCGACGTCCTCGGTCTGGACCACGGTGTTGAGGCTGTAGTAAGCCTTGCCGGTGCCCATGTTGGTGACGGTATAGGTAAATGCATAAGTACCCGTCTTGGCGGCATCGTCACCCAGGGAGACCTTGGGGGTATCGCTGCCCTTGACAGTCAGGTAGACCTCGCTGGTGATGGCGGCGTAGGCATTTGCCAGGCCGGAACCCTGCCAACGGGGAGAATAGTACAGGCCGGAAGCGGCACCGTAGCCCAGAGGCGTTGCGGTGCTCATCAGCATATTCTGCACCAGAGAACGATAGTCATTGGTCTCATAGGTTTTCAGCGCATGCTGCATCACCAGAGCGGTCAGACCGGAGATGTTGGGAGCAGCCATGGAGGTACCACTCATAACGCCGTAAGTGCCGTCATCTCTGGTGGAGTAGATATTGCCGCCGGGTGCGGTGATATCGGGTTCCAGGGTCAGATTGGGTGCAGCGCCACGAGAGGAGAAGTCGCTCATCTGGTAAGCGTTCTCATTGGGCATGGGGGTCAGATCCTGGGGGAAGGACAGCTGCAGACCAGCGTCCTTTTCCATAGCAGCCAGCAGGTACTCACCGGCTTCCATGGTGATGGCAGCACAGGGGATGCCTGCGGTGCAATCGGTCAGGTCCATACCGAACTCGCCGGTGGTGTTGTTGTAGACCAGGCAGGCTACTGCGCCGGCAGCGGCAGCATTTTCACACTTCTCCGCGAAGCTGACGTTGCCACGCTGGACCAGAGCGACCTTACCGGTCAGATCCAGACCTTCAAAATCCTCAACAGTGCCCAGACCAGCCTCAACCAGGCCGTAGCTGCCCACCAGATCCATCAGATAAGGCAGGCCGTAGGAAGCACCGGTATCGACATAACCCATCTTGTAGCCATCGCTGGCCAGGATGTAGTTACGCATGATCATCTGGTTGGAAACGCTGGCCACGCTGAAGACGTTCTTGTAGCTGCCGGGCTCACCGATAACAGCATCGTCGGGGTTGGTGGTCAGGTTGGCATCGGTGCCCCAGAGGTTGTAGAAACCGGCGGTATAGTTGTTACCGGCGGAAACGGACAGGACCGTGTTGGTCTCAGTCACGCGGTCATAGATGGCGTTGATGAAATCGTTGGCGTTGGAGGTGAAGCCGGCGTTGGTGCCAAGGCTCATGTTCACAACGTCCACGCCCAGGATCAGAGCGTCTTCCAGAGCAGCCACGATGTCGGCCATGACACCGCCACGCTCTGCGCCGAAGACCTTCATGATGTACAGCTGGGCATCGGGTGCCACGCCCACGACCTCGGAACCTTCCACCTTATTGGCGGCAGCGATACCGGCAACGTGGGTGCCGTGGTCGCCCTGAAGGTCATAATCGTGGGTGATGTCCAGAGAGTCGTCGGCATAGTTGAAGCCGAAAACGACCTTGGAATTGATGTAAACATCGGAAGCGGACAGGCCACCACGGTAGCGCTCTGCAGCGTTCAGGTTCTGCAGCACAGCTGCCAGATCTTCCTCGGTAGCGGAAGCATCGGTCAGCTTGTCTGCAGGCAGTGCTGCAAAGTTCTGGTGATCCACATCCAGGCCGGTATCGATGACGGCGATCTTCATGCCGGCACCGGTATAGCCCAGAGCCCAGGTGTCCTCACGGCCGATCATAGCACCGCCGGAAACGGTGTACAGCTCAGCGCCTGCTTCGTTCTCAGTCTGATCGAACAGCTCATACTTGGGCTGCACGATGACCTGCTTGACACCTTCCATAGCAGCGATGGCTTCCATTGCGCTGTAGGGAATGGTAGCAGCCACGCCGTTGAACAGCCATGCGTAGTGGTAGGAAACTTCCAGATCCTTGCCACCCAGCACAGTATTTTCGATCTTGTTGATGATCTGTTCCTGCTTAGACTTCAGAGCATTCATCTGGGCCAGGGTCTTGTCGCCGGCCACAGCATGGATGTTGGTCTCCAGGACAGCCTTGCCTTCCATGACGATGAAGACTTCGACCATGCCGTTTTCGTCCACCATCATGTTCTCCAGGGCCAGATCGCTGGGGGACTTGCCCAGCATGGTAAAGTCCTTATTCAGGCCGGCCACCTGCTCAAAGGGCAGGGTTTCATAGCTGTACAGCGTGAAGGCGGATGCAAAATTGCTGACAGTCAGCATCATGCACAGGCACAGCACCAGAGCCAGGACACGTCTCATTTTCATTTTGCCCACCAACCCTTCTTATTGCTGACCAGGCACACGGCCATGGCAGCAGCGGACAGCAGCAGCATTGCGGCTACGGGAGCGATGGTATCACCGGTTTCGGCGCTGCCATCGTTGGGATCCTTCTGAGCTGCGCTGATGATCTCCACCAGCTGGCCCTCGGCATCGTAAACCTCGCCGCTGACGGTGATCTCCTCGGCATCTGCCACGCCCTCAAAACGGACATTGATCAGAGCCAGTTCGGCTTCGTCAGTCTCAAAATAGCCGGGAGCGACCCAGGCGATCTTCACCACACCCTCGGTGTCGGTGTTGACGGCAACATTGGCCACATAGTCTTCATTGACAGTGATAGACTTGTAGGTCATCTTGCTGGCGTCGTAGTGCACTTCCACCATACCGTTGGTAACGGTGGTGTCTGCACAGACCACAATCGTGGCGTTCTTCTGCTGTGCGCCCTTGACATCGAGCCAAAGGTGGCCGGTTTCTGCCGCAAAAGCGGGCATAGCCAGCATCGCACACAGAATGATGACCGCGATCATAGCGCAGAACATTCTTCTTGCAATTTTCATTTGTTCCCTCCTGTAAGTTTTTTGTGCAAGCCGTCTGCAGCGGCGCTTGTGTTCGCCGCAGAAGAACAACTTACCACACATTGGAAAGATACAGGTTTATCAGTCGATAAAATTGAAATCTTTTCCATCTATAATTCTACCAAAGGGAAAAAGTCATGTCAACTCTCAGCAAATCGGCATTATAGCCAAAATTTGATCCCCGTTTTTTACCTTTTCTCCAGTTCTCATCGCCACTGCTGTTCACCCCCCCCGGGGGCAACTTTTGTCCACATTTTGCGGACACTTCCCTATTTTTTCACCGTTTTTAAAGACGGCGACATTTTTCCGTTTTTTTCAATAAAAAGTATAAATCTCACTAGCAAACGGCAATGAAATATGCTATAATGGTTCTGTGCGTACATTTGTAAGCAACTTTATAATCAAAACCCCTGCCCACCCGGCTGTTTTCCGCTTGGGGGAAGCAGAAAAAGGCGGTTGCGCAGGCGGTTCAAGAATCATTTTGTAAGGAAGTGAGCAATTGGAAAACTATACCAAGTATAAGTTGAAGGCTGAAGAAGAGCTGAAGGCTCTGCTGTCCGACAAGGACAAGCTCTTCGTCATCGCCTGCAACAAGTGCTTCAAGGAATTTGCATCCTTCGAGGAGCCTGATTGCGAAGCATTTGTTAACCTGGCCACCGCTTGCGGCAAGACCGTCACCGGTACCATCAACATCGATTTCCTGTGCAACAAGACCCAGACCGAGCGCAAGCTGGTGGATGTGGTCCCCGAAGGCACCGAGAACATCGTTGTGATTTCCTGCGGTCTGGGCATTCAGACCATCGCTGCCTGGGCAGAACTGCCTGTCTACTCTGCCACCAACTCCCTCAACTACACCGGCCATCACGGCATGGCCCTGACCAAGAAGGCCTGTGACGCCTGCGCTCAGTGCTATCTGGGCATGACCGGCGGCATCTGCCCCATCGTTGACTGCTCCAAGAGCCTGCTCAACGGCCAGTGCGGCGGCGCCAAGAACGGCAAGTGCGAAGTCAGCCCCGACAAGGACTGCGCATGGGAAAAGATCCAGCAGCGTCTGGCTGCCCAGGGTCGTGTCGCCGAGCTGACCGCTCAGAGCGTGCAGCTGCGCGACTACTCCAAGGTCAACTTCAAGGTCGTCAACGAGTACGTCAAGAACATCCGCGCCAAGGCCCTGGACGGCTGGTACGGCGGTGTCCATCCCGTGGAGGGCAAGGAACCCACCGAGCACAAGGGTTTGGTCCGTTTCCCCGCTCCCAAGACCGCAGTCTTCCCCCTGTCCATGCACCTGGGTGC
>JAZUBW010000092.1:0-4063 GCA_045638785.1 Faecousia sp. | reverse complement strand
CTGCTGGTCAGCGTGGTCTGCACCTATTTCCAGGCTATGATTTTGCAGAAGGTGTCTCAGAAGATCCTGTCCAAGATCCGCCTGCATACCTTCAGCCGCATTGAACAGCTGAGCCATGAGCAGCTGAACAACATTCCCGTGGGCAAGCTGGTGACCCGTGTCACCAACGACCCCAACCGCATCTCCTTCATGTTCACCAACATTCTGGTGACTCTGGTGAAAAACTCCATGGTCATCGTGGGCGTGCTGGCGGCTATGCTTATCCTCAACTACGCCCTGACGCTGATGATCCTGTGCTTTGTGCCCTTTGTGGTGCTGTTCACCCTGCTGTTCCGGCAGTTCAGCCGCCGGGTCCACCGCAAGGTCACCAATGCCACCACCGACATCAATACCTACCTGTCCGAGAACCTCTCCGGCATGAAGATCACCCAGATCTTCAACCGGGAGGACAGAAAGATGGCGGATTTTGCTCAGCGCAACGGTAAGCTCAGAAAGGCCAAGCAGAACAGAATGTATGTCTTCGGCGTGTTCCGTCCCATGGTGTACATGCTGTTTGTGTCCAGCCAGCTGTGCCTGTTCTATTTCGCTGCCAAGGGTCACATCCAGCAGAGCGAATTCATGGGCCAGGTCATCGACGGCGCCATTGTGGTGTCCTTCTATGGCTACATCCAGCGCTTCTTCAACCCCATCCAGACCCTGGCCGAGCAGTTCGATATGCTGCAGCAGAGCTTCGCCGGTGCGGAGAAGATCTTTGCCATTCTGGATATGGAGCCCCAGGTGGTGGACGAGGAAGATGCCATCGAGCTGGATGAGATCAAGGGTGAGATCGAATTTAAGGATGTTTGGTTTGCTTATAAGCCCGGCGAATGGGTCCTCAAGGGCGTTTCTTTCCATGTACAGCCCAAGCAGACCGTGGCCTTCGTCGGCTCCACCGGCTCCGGCAAGACCACCATTCTGAGCCTGATCTGCCGCAACTACGATATTCAGAAGGGTCAGATCCTCATCGACGGCATCGATATCCGCAAAATCAAGATCGCCAGCCTCCGCCGTCATTTCGGCCAGATGCTGCAGGATGTGTTCCTCTTTGCCGGTGATATCCGCAGCAATATCCTGCTGCGGGAGGAAGGCGTTTCCGACAAGGAAGTGATGGAGGCCTGCA
Source organism: Faecousia sp. (assembly GCA_045638785.1). Classification (GTDB taxonomy): domain Bacteria; phylum Bacillota; class Clostridia; order Oscillospirales; family Oscillospiraceae; genus Faecousia. The sequence goes on along the minus strand of JAZUBW010000092.1, from coordinate 2,904 downwards.
AGTATGTCAACGCCGATTCCTTTATCAACCGTCTGGAAAAGGGCCTGGACGAACCGGTCCGGGAGCGGGGCAACAACTTCTCCGCCGGTCAGCGGCAGCTTTTGCGCTTTGCTCGTACCATCATCCATAAGCCCAGCGTCATGATCCTGGATGAGGCAACCGCCAACATCGATACGGAAACGGAAGTGCTGATCCAGGACTCCCTGGAAAAGATGAAGAACATCGGCACCATGCTGATCGTGGCCCACAGACTTTCCACCATCCAGCATTCCGACAACATCATCCTGCTGTCCCACGGTCAGATCATCGAGCAGGGCAACCACCAGCAGCTGCTCCCCCACAAGGGTCGTCATTACGACCTCTATACTCTCCAGTTCCAGAAACAGCAGCTCCAGAAATAAATCCAACGGCCCGGTGCGAAATTCCGCACCGGGCCTCGTTGTTTGTGAATTGAAATTTATCGTACACCCATTCGTAGGGCGGGGTCATGACCCCGCCGCCCACCTACTGGTACTGAGCATTTGGTTATTATTGGATAAGGATGATATTTTGAGGAAAAACCAGCTGTTTTCATATCAAAACTGCGGCGGCGGGGTGGTGCCCCGCGCAGCGAATCAGAAATAACAATGATTGCCGGTGGCAATCATACCATGATTTATATGACCCCGCCCTACGAAAAGACTGTGTGATAAACGAAAATTGAATTTTTGACACAAGAAAAGGCCGCTGCGGGTGCAACGGCCTTTTTGTAGTATGCAGTTAGGCGTTCACTTCGGCGGCTTCCCGCTTGCGGGCTACAGCCTTGCGGACTGCGCGCCAGATGATGCTCACGATCAGCAGCAGCAGACCGAAGCCCAGCACAGCGCCGTGGACGGGCAGCAGCGGCAGGCTGAAGGAGCCGATCACCTGCACGGCAGCTGCCGGCAGGGACGGGAACAGCTTGGTGGCCATGGGTGCCAGGGCCAGGGCAGCGGCCAGCAGACCGCCCACCAGGATGCAGGGCACAGCAACCCAGGTCAGACCGCCGGGCACATTGTAGAAATTCAGTGCCATCAGCAGGACCATCAGCAGCACGCAGATGCCGATGGAGATGTACAGCAGCGTGTCAGAGCACAGGAACTGCACCATGGGCTGCAGCTGCTCCCAGGTCATGCCGGAGGAGGCGACGGAGTTGTTGATGGCGTTTTCCACGCTGTCAAAGACCTGGTTCTGGATGGTGCCGGCCAGGTCCTGCTCCACTACCAGGTGGTGGACAGACTTCTCCAGGTTTGCCTTGGTTTCGTCGGACAGCTCGGTGCCCAGTTTTTCTTCAATCAGGGCCTCGTTCTCTTCCAGAACGGCCATGATCTCCTCGGTGGTGACGGTGGTATTCTGGGTGTTGTTGATAAAGTCGTCGGCGAAGCCGGCCAGCTTTTCGGCGATGAAGGCGGAAATGGCGGGCTCCTGCACCAGGGCCAGGATCTGTTCCTCGGTCACATTCAGAGGCTGATCGGAGGACTTGGCGATCTCGTTGTAGAGCCAGCTGACCAGGTTGTTCACATTTTCCTCGGAGTCACCGCCGGACAGGATGTCCTCGGGAATGTCGGAAATGTCCACATCGGGAACGGTGAAGCTGTCATCATCCAGCAGCACGCCGCCGGCGCCTACCACAGGCACGGTTCGCTGGGGTGCGGGATTGACCAGGGCGGTGACCAGCTGCTGAATTCCGTTTTTGGACATAATCTGATTCAGGTCGGCCAGGGCTACCGTGGCCAGCAGGCTGGCCAGCAGCACCACGCACACAATAAAGGACAGGAACTGCATCAGGATCTGCAGCACGACATGGGGCTTAGTCCGGGCAGGACGGGGTGCCTTTGCAGGCTTTTGCTTCTTCTCCTTGACATTGGCCTTGGGCTCTTCGGCAGGAGTTTCCTGGGCTGCGGGCTCGGCAGGAACTTCCATCACCACAGGCTCGGCCGGGGGTTCCTCAGGCTGGGACTCCTGGGGGATAAGCGGAGCGGGCTCAGCAGAAATTTCCTCTTCGACAGGAGCCTCCTCCACGACGGGCTCTTCGACAGGAGCCTCCTCCACGACGGACTCTTCGGCAGGGGCCTCCTCCACGACGGACTCTTCGGCAGGGGCCTCCTCTACGACGGGCTCTTCGGCAGGGGTCTCCTCCACGACGGGCTCTTCGGCAGGAGTTTCTTCCACAACGAGTTCAGCGGGGACTTCCTCCACCACGGGAGCCACCACAGGGGCTTCCTCTGCGGGCTCTGCCGGAGCAGGGGCAGCTGCTGCCACAGGGGTGCCGCACATAGCGCAAAAGCGGGAATTATCCTTCAATTTCGCACCACAATTGATACAGAACATAAAATCTCCTCTTTCCTATTTTGGATTGGAAACATTTTAACAAATATATGGAAAAATGTCAATAAAATGGCTTAAAATATACAGAAAACGGCCGAAGATTACAAATTTATGCATATTGCAAAAAATCCTCCGGCCGGGGATGTTTGGAAAACAGAAGAAATGTGGTGAAATCTCTAATTGACTTTCTGCTTTTTAGATAGTACAATAATCTCGATACACTATGCGCCCCGGTGCGCTTATGCGTATCGGGTTTAACACTGTATTTTTAATATAGGAGGAAATCAAATTGAAGGATTGGGCATTTACCACATCCATCGAAGAGATGGAAGCTGCTACTAACCGGCTGCTGGAGACCGCTAACAAGGTCGGCGCCGACACCTGGCAGCAGCGCGTTAAGAACCAGACCCCCCACTGTGGCTTTGGCGAGAGCGGCACCTGCTGCCGTATCTGCTCCATGGGCCCCTGCCGCATCACCAAGAAGGCTCCCCGCGGCATCTGCGGCTGCGACGTTCACGGTATCGTCGCCCGTAACTATCTGATGTTCACTGCCGGTGG
>JAZUBW010000091.1:0-14842 GCA_045638785.1 Faecousia sp. | reverse complement strand
GGGAATCGAACCCATGTTACCGCCGTGAAAGGGCGGTGTCTTAACCGCTTGACCAACGGGCCTGGTAGCGGCGACCTGACTCGAACAGGTGACAGGCCGGGTATGAACCGGGTACTCTACCAACTGAGTTACGCCGCCATTTGGTCCAGCTGCCGAAACAGCTTCGTTATTATATACGATGAATTTCGATTTGTCAAGCAAAATTTTTTGTTTTCTTGGGAATAATACAAAAGAGGTGATTTATTGTGAAAATCTGGAGAAAAGTATTCCTTTTTTGCCTGGGCGGCGGCATTTATGGGATCCTGGAATTGGTTTACCGAGGCCGCACCCACGGAAGCATGTTCATTTTGGGCGGTCTTTGCTTTCTGATCCTGGGGCAACTGGGGCGATTGCCCTTTTCCTGGCCGGCTCTGACGGTGCTGGGCTGCGCTTCCATCACCGCGTTGGAACTGCTGACGGGGCTCATTGTAAACCGGGATCACAGTGTCTGGGACTACCGGGGGCTGCCGGCGCAGTTTATGGGGCAGATCAGCCTGCAGTTTGCTCTGCTGTGGTTGCCGCTGGCCTTTCTGGGCATCCAGCTCTACCGTGGCGTAGAAAGTAAGCTTCCCTGATACGCAAAGAAACGAATTGGGATTTATTGATCTGTTTGTATTGTAGGGGCGAGCATTGCTCGTCCGGGAATTTTGTATTGCAAAATTCCATCGCCGTAGGCGATAATGTGTTATTCCCCTTCGGGAAATCCGAAAAATGTTCCGTTTTTCGGCGGACGTGGTGCTCCGCGCAGCGAATCTCAAATAAAAATGATTGCCGGTGGCAATCATACCTTGACTGATTCAATGGCCGCCCCTACGATTACCTGTGCGACAAACGAAAATTTTGCAGTTTTTCAATGAAAATCAAAACACCCAGGGAAATCCTGGGTGTTTTGCAATTGTTATTCAGCGGTTTCCTCGGTCTGCTCAGCCTCTTCGGCGGCCTTGGCGGCCAGCTGAGCCCGGAAAATGTTGGCCTGCAGCCGGGCGGGGTCATGGTCCCGGAAGCCGAAGAACATCAAAAGTGCCACGCCACAGAAGCAGGTGACGGCTGCCAGCAGCTGGCTGACCCGGAAATTGCCCAGGTACAGGCTGTCGGTCCGCAGACCTTCGATGAAGGTGCGGCCCAGGCCGTACCAGGCCAGGTAACCCAGAGCCACCTGACCGTCGTACTTGCGTCGCTTGGACAGGAAATGCAGCAGCGCAAAGCCCACGGCATTCCATACCGACTCATACAGGAAGGTGGGGTGGAAATAGTGCATAGTGCTGGAGGTGGTGATAAAGCCGGCCTGGCTGACCACCTTGTACAGACCCATCCGCAGGAAGCTGGTGGTTTCGGAGCCGAAGGCCTCCCGGTTGAAGAAATTGCCCCAGCGGCCGATGCTCTGGCCGATCAAAAAGCCCAGGGAGGTGATGTCCAGCACAGCGCCGACCTTCACCTTCTTGACCTTGGCAAAGACCAGAATGCCGATGGCAGCGCCGATGACACCGCCGTAAATGGCCAGGCCGCCGTGCCAGATATACAGAATCTCAATGAGGTTGTCCTTATAGCTGTCCCACTGGAAGATGCAGTAGTACACTCGTGCGCACAGGACGGCAAAGGGCACGATACACAGCACACCGTCGGTCAGATCGTCCACGGTGAGGCCAAACTGGCGGCTGCGGCCGCAGGCGTACAGGACAGCCAGCAGCAGGCCCACGGCGATGATCAGGCCGTACAGATGGATGCTCAGGGGGCCCAGATCCAGGGTCTTTGGGGGATCGATCTCGATACCCAGGGCCGGGAAAGAGATGGCAGACAGGAATTGGAAGGTCATAAGGTTTTCTCCTTCAAAGTATGAATGATAGACAGGCTGCTGCGCTGGGGCTGTACTGCCCGGGCCAAGAAGGCCTGCACTTGCTCAACTGTGATGCTGTTGTAGATCTCGGGGAAACGGAAATAGTCGAAATCGGTCATTTCGTAGGCGCACAGACGGAAACAGGTGGAGTCAAAGCTGTCCAGGTCCCGGATGCGGCGGCCCATGGCACTGCGCTTGAGCCGCAGGAACATGGCTTCGTCCACGCCCTCTTTGGCGATTCGGTCTGCTTCTGCCAAAATGGCATCTCTGACCGCCTCCGGGTGGTCGCTGTCACCGCCGCAGTTTAAGAGGGCACAGCCGTCGATGGTCTCGAAACCGCCGCCGAAGGAGGAGTCAATGAGACCATCGCCGTACAGCTGCAGATACAGGGGTGATGCCTCGCCGAAGAGCACCTCCGCCGCCAGGTCGCCGGTGACTTCCTGACAGATGGCATCAAAGCCTTTGTTCAGTGGTTCGCATTTGAAGCCCAGGTTGAACATGGGCATGGCCACTTCCATTTGGGTCTGCACCTGGGGCTCCAGGACGGACATGGATTCGGTCGGGAAGGGATCTTTTTTGCCCATAGGCCGGGCCTGGGGGCCCAAAACGGCTTCGGCGATGGCTGCCACTTCTTCCGGATCCACATCGCCCACCACGCACAGGATCATGTTGGCAGGGTTGTAGAAGGCCTGGTGGCACAGATGCAGCAGCTCTGGCGTGATTTCACGGATGGTCTCCTCGGTGCCCAAAATGGGCTGACGAATGGGATGGTGGAACATGGCCTGGGTCATGTTTTCAAAGACTTGGGTGTTGGGATCGTCGGCATTCATGCCGATCTCCTGGTCGATGATACCCCGCTCCTTTTCCACGCTCTCTTCCGTGAAATAGGGGGTGGATACAAATTCCAGCAACAGACGCAGACAGTCGGCAAAGTGCTGGGTGCAGGAGAAATAGTAGGCGGTCATGTCGTAGCTGGTAAATGCGTTGACCGCAGCGCCCATGGCGGCAAATTCGCCGGTTACATCCCGGCCCGGCAGGTCGAACAGCTTGTGCTCCAGGTAATGGGCGATGCCGGCGGGCACGGTGTAGTGCCGGCCCTCCAGGGAAAAGGACGTATGGACAGCGCCGAAATCCGTGGCAAAGTAGGCCAGCTTCTTGGTAAAGCCGGGCTTTGGCACCACCAGTACCTGCAGACCGTTTTGGAGCTTGCGCCGGTACAGGGTTTCGTCCAAGTGGGGATAGTATTGTTTAGTCATGGGTCGCTCCCTTCAGGAGGAATGTGCTGTGCAGCTTCACGGTGGCAGCGGCCTGCCGCACATCGTCCAGGGTCACTGCCAGGATCTCTTCCCGGTAGCCTTCCGGGGTCCGGGGCCGGCCGCTGATGGCGGTGGTGGAGAAGTAGCCCTCCATGGCGCCGGGGCTGTCATAGACTGCCTGCAGGCCGGAGAGGATGGCCTGCTTGGCAGCGGTCAGCTCCTCTTCTGTGATGTTGCCGGCTTTGCAGGCTTCCAGCTGGGCCAGAATGGCCTCCTTGGCGGCCTGGGCTTGCTGGGTGTCGATACCGGCGTTGATGGTCATAATGCCCTTGCTGCCGTAGTAGCCGGAGCCGATGGCGTAGCACAGCGACATGGCTTCCCGGACCTGCATGAACAGCTTGCTGGTCTGACCGGCGCCGAAAATGGTGTTGCACAGCTGCATGGCGGCAAACCGGGGATCCCGGTTGGTGATGGGGGTAATAAGTCCCATGCTCAGGTTGGCCTGGGCCACCTGCTGGGTCTCGGAAGCCTCGCTTTCGGGGCTAAAATGGTAGGCGCTATGGGCCGGCAGCGGCCGATGGCAGCGGTTGATGCCATCAAAAATGGGCCGAAGGAGAGAAGCGATGGTGTCCATGGGTGCGCTGCCCACATAGAAAATTTCCACCGGACTTTCCTGCAGAACGGTCTGATAGTGGGTCCAGGCAGAGCGATGGTCGATGGCCTTGATCTGTGCAATTTCACCCAGCCGGGGGATGCCGAAGGAATCCTCGGCGCACATCCGCTTGAGCAGCTGGGAAGCGGCGTAAGCGCCCTTGTTGCTGCGATCGGAGTCGATGGCGGCGATGAGGTTGCGCTTTTCGCTTTCGATGAAATCGATGCTGAAGCCGCCGTCCTCTTCCAGGGGCTCCAACAGCAGCTGCCGCACCAGTTCCAGCATGGGCTCCAGGATGGCATCGCCGCTGAGCGCAAAGCGGTCTTCGATGAAGCCGCAGTAGAAGCCGGTGGTTTGATAGTCGCCGATGCGGCGGACCAGGGTGCCGATGCTGGCGCCGTACAGGTCGTCCAGCCGCTCGGTGATCTGCTTCAGGTCCGGGTAGCGGCGACAGCCCCGCAGCAGCACCGCAGGGATCAGGGCATTGGTGCCGGCCTCCTGGGCAGACATGTACCGCAGAAACTGAAAGCTGAGGCAGCCTTGTTTAAACCGGGTGGCCTGCATGTACCGCAGGGTCACACCGGGAGAGATCTCGAGGGTTTGATACATGATGGTTCTCCTTGGTTTGGAAAATGGTTGTTTTGCGCACCGAAAAAGAAGTGTCATTCCGAAGAGTAGCGCACACTGGCGTGGGAATCCCCTAAGTTTTCTGATTTCTTTTCGATGGTTTTTCCTTCTGTCTGGGGGATTGCCACGTCGCCTTCGGCTCCTCGCAATGACAGCGTATCGTTGCGTAACCAACTATTTATCCGACTAAATTACCAACCATTATATATCATGTCCGGGAAAATAGCAATGGATAAAAAATTCGGTTGCCTTATGATTCTTTTTGCGTTACAATAAGAGGAAAGAAACAAACAGGAGGCATGTATATGGCATGGTTGGAACTTTCCATTTCCACCGTTTCCGGCGGCATTGGCCGGGTGGCGGAAATGCTGACTGCCGCAGGCTTTGAGGATCTGGTGCTGGAAGACCAGGCAGAATTTGAATCCTTCCTGGAGGAAAACCGGGCCTATTGGGACTATATCGACGAGGATCTGCAGGAAAAGCTGCAGGGTTTGTCGGATATTAAGCTGTACCTGGAGGCCACGGACACCCAGGGCCTGGAAAAGCTGAAAAATCTGCTGTCCAATTGGAAAGCCCGGGATGCTGCCGGCGAGCTGGGCAGCCTGGCGCTGACGGTAAAGCCCCTGCCGGATGTGGACTGGGAAGAGAGCTGGAAAGATAATTACCCGCCCCAGGAGGTGGGTCAGCGCCTGGTGGTGCTGCCCTATTGGCTGGCCCATCAGGAGACCGACCGGCTGAAGGTGATCCTGGACCCGGGTCTGACCTTCGGCACCGGCGCCCATCCGTCCACCCAAATGGTGATGGAATTTATGGAGCAGCAGGTGAAGCCCGGCTGCCAGTGCCTGGACCTGGGCAGCGGCAGCGGTATTTTGTCCATTGCGGCTCTGCGGCTTGGCGCAAGCAAGGCCATCGGTGTGGACATTGATCACAAGGCCGAAAACATCGCCCGGGAGAATGCTGCCTACAACGGCTTCGCAGCCCCGGAATTTACCGCTCTGACCGGCAATGTGACCGCCGATAAGAACATGATGCGCCGTCTGGCAGAAAACCACTATGACATCGTGCTGGTCAATATCGTGGCCGATGTGATCATCGGCCTGGCTCCGGTGCTGCCCCATTTCCTGGATGCTGACAGCCTGCTGATCTGCTCCGGCATTTTGGACAGCCGTCTGACGGATGTCCGTTCTGCCCTGGAGCAGGCAGGCATGGTGATCACGGATATCAAGGCCAAGGAGGATTGGCGCAGCCTGTGTGCCAAGAGGAGAAACCAATGATTTTTAGCTATAAAATGCGGCAGTTTTTGCGGCGTTTGCTGGTATTTTTGATGGTGGCCGCACTGCTGGTGGCGCTGGCCCTGGCGCTGGGCGGCATTTGGCTGCGGCGTTTTGTGATCTATACGCCCCAGGGTGCCATTTTGAATATGGATCTGCCGCCGGCCAGCCTGCCGGGGGTGGTGCCGACCCGGCCGGAGAAGCTGGATGTCAACATCGTTTATCCCCAGGAAACGGTGCCGGATACCTTCGATCCCCATACCGCCCGGGTCAACGGCTACTACATCACCGCCCAGCAGATGAAGGATGACCTGGACGGGCTGCGGCAGCAGATCGCCCAGTTGCCCGCCGGTACGGCGATCATGCTGGATGTGAAAAGCTTTTGGGGCTATTTCTACTATTCCAGCGCCCTGGGCCCCGGCTCCGATAACTATATCCTGGCTGACATCGACCATTTTATTGCGGAGCTGACCCAATCGGAGCTGTACGTTATCGCCCGCTTGCCGGCCCTCCGGGACTATGAATATGCCAAGAATAACACGTCCAGCGGCCTTGCGACCGCAAAGGGCTATCTGTGGGAGGATGAGAAGGGCTGCTACTGGCTGGACCCCACCGATGACGGCACCCTGACCTATTTGATCCAGGTGACGAGAGAACTGCGGGATCTGGGCTTCGACGAGGTGCTGTTCCAGGATTTCTACGTGCCCGAATCCACCAAGATCGCCTTTGATGCAGAACGCAAAGAGGCCGTGGAAACCGCAGCGGCCACCCTGGTGACGGCTTGCGCCACGGAGCAGTTTACGGTGTCGTTTTTGGCTTACCGGGCGGATCTGAACATTCCCCAGACAAACTGCCGCCTGTATTTGGACGGCGTGTCGGCGGCGGATGTGCAGGATGTACTGGCCCAGGTGTCGACAATGGACAAGAAGCGCAGCGTGGTGTTCCTGGCAGAGACCAACGATACCCGCTATGATGTCTGCGGCACCCTGCGCCCCCTGGAACTGGCCCATTGATAAACATGTAAGGACGGCAGTATCCCTGCCGTCCTTTTGCGCCCATCAAATTGCGGTTTATAGGGGAGATGAGTGTGTCAGCCCTATGGGCCGACAGCGGCCGCAGGGCGCAATACCTTCTCCCGGGGAGAAGGTGCTGAGGGAAGCGAAGCGACCGAAGGGGAAGTGGAATGCGGGAGGTGCAGTTGGATATGGTAAATGTCAAGACTTGCAGATGACTTGCCCTTTTGGAGGCCTAAACGCCTGTGCAAGTCGCACATTCCTGCCCGAATTCCACATCAGTCAGCGGCTCGTACCTCGCACGCTGACAGCTTCTCCCCGGGAGAAGCCAGGGCGGCTTCGCCGCTAATCTGCCCGATAAACTGAAATTGGTCGTAATAAAAAAACGGATGGCATCCTGGATGCCATCCGTTTTGTGGTTATTCAGCGGTATTTTGAGCCTTATTCTTGGGCCGGTGGTGACGCCGGCGGTGATGGTGGTTCTTCTTGGCCTTGTCCGTAGCCGGCTCCTGCTCGGCAGGTTCCGGCACTTCCTCCGGCTGGGGCTGAGCGGCCGGGGCTTCCTTGCGGGTCTCGGCCTTGCTGTGACGGCGACGACGGCGGGAGTGCTTGGCGCTCTCCTGCTGCTCGGGGGCAGCCACTTCCTCATCAAATTCCGGCTCATCGATCACATTTTCATCCCGATAGCGGAACTTGATGGGATCCAGGGCCCGGCCTTCCGGCTCCGGCTCCGGCTTCCGACGGCGCTTGCCGCCTCCGGAAATGGGGGCAAGATCGGCAGGAATGGGCGGGTCATTCTTCTTGGCCTTGCCGTTGCGCAGCACAGCGATATCGCTGTTGTGGAACATGTGGAAGGTCTCGGGGGAGTCCTCCATCTGCACCTTCACCTGCTCCCGCAGCAGATGGACGCTGACCACGGTGCCACGGCCCTCGGGGGTGTCCACGAAGGATTCTTCCTTGGGGGTCCGACGCAGCAGATCCTCGTAAGCATCCTGTTCGTACTTCAGACAGCACATGAGGCGGCCGCAGGTGCCGGAAATCTTGGTGGGATTCAGGCTGAGGTTCTGGGTCTTGGCCATCTTGATGGACACAGGCTGGAAATCGTCCAGAAAGCTGGCGCAGCAGAAGGGCCGGCCGCAGATGCCCAGACCACCCACCATCTTGGCCTTGTCACGGACACCAATCTGGCGCAGTTCGATGCGGGTGTGGAAGGTGGAGGCCAGATTCTTTACCAGTTCACGGAAGTCCACACGCTCGTCGGCGGTGAAGAAGAACAGGATCTTGCTGCCGTCAAAGGTGCATTCGGCGGACACCAGCTGCATATCCAGCTCCAGGGCTGCGATCTTCTGCAGGCAGACATCGTAGGCCTTCCGTTCCTTTTCACGGTTGTCGGCCACGATCTTTTCGTCCTGGGCGGTGGCGATGCGGATGACGCTGCGCAGAGGGGCCACCACGTCCTTGACGGGAATGTTGTGATTGCCGCCGGTGCAGATGCCGTATTCGGGGCCCCGGGCGGTGTCGATGATCACATGGTCGCCGCTGTGCAGTTGCAGACCGGCAGGATCAAAATAGTATACTTTCTGCCCGGGACGGAACTGGATGTCCACGACCTCAGCCGTTTCCTCCGGTGCAGTGGGATTCAAGATTTCTTCCATTGGTGTAACTCCTTGTATGCTAAGACATCCGGGATGTCATAATTTTATCGTAAGACCCAAACCAGCCAACCGCAGATGGCAGCGCAGGAAACGTTGCCCTGGGCATATTCGATGGCCTTCTGCAGATGGGTGATGGTGGTGTTCAGCTCCATGGCGCTGCGGCTGGATGCCAGCTGCGCAGACAACGGCGACAGGGCCGCCATGCCGCTGCGGCAGGCCAGGGCTCCTTCAAACAGGGCCACCCACTGCTCCAGCACCGGGATCAGCTGATCCCGCTTCCATTTTTCCATGGGCACCAGGGTCTGGGTCAGCAGCAGGTGATCCCGGCTGCAAAAGGCTGTTACCAGCGATTCGGTCTGGGGCGGCACCTGGCTTTCACCCTGCAGCTGTGCCTGGGCCTGGCCCAGATAGCCGCCGCTGCGGATGATGGCAGCCTGGATGGAGGCGGCATCGGCCTTGGGGAATTTCTGCTGCAGCGCCTTGCGCAGCACATCTTCCGATAGCGGCAGGAGCTTGAGCTCCACGCAGCGGGAACGCACCGTGGGCAGCAGCTTTTCCGGCGTATCCGTCAGAAGAATGTAAACGCCGTAGCTGGGCGGTTCCTCCAGGATCTTCAAGAGGGCATTTTGGCCTTCCACGCCCAGGCTTTGGGGCAGCAGATATACTTTTTTTTCGCCCTCGTTGGGGCGAATGAACATATCGTCCCGCATTTCACGGACGATCTTAACGGCCACATTTTTGTGCTCCGGGTCGGTGACGGTGATCACATCCGGATGCACATCTTCCAATACCTTGCGGCAGGCCGGACATTGCAGACAGGGTTTGCGGCTGTCTTGGCACATCATGGCCGCAATCAGCAACCGAGCCAAAGTGTGCTTGCCGCTGCCTTCCGGGCCGCAGATCAGATAAAAATGGGAACCACGGCCCCGGCGCAGGCTGGTTATTAAATTCTCCTTCAGCTGGTCGTTGCCCAGCAGCGCCTCAAAGCCCATAGTGCCTCCCGTATGCGATTATTCGACGGTGATCTCGCCAGCCAAATTGGTCTTGAACAGCTGTGCGATCTGGCTGTTGTCCATACCCTGGCCGATGGCCCACATCAGCTTGGTCATGGCAGCTTCCGATGTCATGTCCCAGGCCTGGATCACGCCCAGCTCCAGGAGCTTGACACCCACCTGGTACACGCCCAGGTTTGCGCTGTCATACAGGCACTGGGTGGTGACCACCACATTGATGCCCTTGTCCAGGGCTCTGCGGATGGCATCCAGGCCCTCGCCCAGGATGTTCACACCGCCCAGGCCAAAGGCTTCGATGACGATGCCTTTGTAGCCCATATGTACTAGGGCGTCAAAAATTTTGGGGGACAGGCCGGGGGTCAATCGCAGCAGGAAGACCTCTTCGCTAATGTCCTTGCACAGCTGGGGCTGGCCCTTCATCAGCGGCAGCACGCTGTGATCGATGGAAAGACCGGCGTTGCTGACCAGGGCAGCATACCGGGCGTTGATGGACTCAAAGGCGGAGAAGCCGGAGGCCCGGACCTTGACGGCACGGCAGCCCAGCATCACTTTCCGGTCGAAGGCCAGGTAAATGCCGGGATGGCCGGAGGCGGCCATGGCAAAGGCGGTCCGCAGATTGTCGGGGCCGTCGGAAAGCATGTCCACCAGGGGCAGCTGAGAACCGGTGAAGACCACGGGCAGGTCAATGTTGGGCAGCATGAAGGTGACAGCGGAAGCGGTGTAACCCATGGTGTCGGTGCCGTGGGAAACCACCATGCCGTCAAAACCCTCCCGGTTGTTCCAAATGCCCTCGGCAATGAGCTGCCACTCCGTGGGACGGATGTTGGAAGAGTCCAGACAGATCAGTTCCCGCACGGTGATGTCATAATAAGTCCGCAGCTGCTCCATTTCCCGGGCGAAAACGGCAGAATCGGTGGGGGCCAGGCCTTCGCCGCCGGGCATGGAGGCGATGGTACCACCGGTGGTCAGTAACAGAATGTGCTTTTTCTCTTTCATAGGGCAATCCTCCCCATATTTATTCTATTTTATTATAACTTCAAGATGGCAAAATAGCAAGTAGTTTATTTTGGGCAAAGTAAAATGATAACCGCGGGATCTGTGAAGCGTTCTCCAAAAGTTTGATAAGCATGTCTGATCAAAATTGATCAAGTCAGCCATGGGCAATTCCGGGACCGGGAAAAGCTGGCCGGAGCAGGATCGGTGACAAACTGATCCGCCATAAATCAAGAGAGAAAAGCGGGCGCAGGTCCGGCCGGAGAACGGTAAAATAGGCAAAAGAAGGGCTGGAGTTGTGCAATGATGACAGAAACGAAACGAGAAAGTAAGCATTGCTAACAAAATTTAGTAAGCAGTGTTTACAAAACGAAAATTGTGTGCTAATATATGCAAAATCCAAACCAGGCTGAGTTGTACAGTAAAAAATGAATCTCTATTTTCGTTTACAGCGTGTATTGATGTAAGATTGTCAATGATGCGTTACACATTGGAATATAAAAAATACACAAGCGGATCGGCATCATCATCGATGGCACCTCCGCCAAGGTGGTGCTGCAGACGATCATGGATGTCACCATCCGCACGGAGGATGATGTGGCACAGAGCTGTCACTATCCCACCCTGGCAGAAAAGCTGCGCATTCTGAAATATCCCGGCCTGTCCAGCTATCTGACCAGACAGTGCGGACTGGACGAACTGCTGCAGCCTGTCAACTTTGATGGCAGCGAAAGTGGCTTCCATGTGATTGCCGCAGGCCATAATCCGCCCAACCCTGTGGAGCTGCTCAGCTCTGACAGAATGAAGAAGGCGCTGGAGGCCATGCGTGAGGCCTATGACTATGTGATCCTGGACCTGCCTCCCGTGGGCGAGGTCAGTGACGCCATGGCCGTTACCAAGCAGACCGATGGCATTCTGCTGGTGGTTCGTCAGAACTATTGCAATCGCAGCGTTCTGGCTGAGGCGGTTCGCCAGTTTGACTTCATCAATACAAAGACCTTGGGTGTGGTTTTCAACTGCACCAGCGAGTACAGCGGCAAGTACGGCAAGGGCTACTACAAGCGGTACTATAAGCGCTATTACAAGAACCACCGCACCTACGGTTATGCCCGTGCAGCCCAGAATGCTGCCAACAACGAGCAAATATAACCATGACGAATCGTGTCGATTTCCATAGCCACATTCTGCCCGGTGTGGATGATGGCAGCAAGACGTTAGAAGAATCGCTGGAACTGCTCAGAATGCAGGCGCAACAGGGCATTGGCCAGGTTGTTGCCACCCCCCATTTTTACGCCAACCATGATACACCGGAGCGGTTCTTGAGAAGAAGAACTGCAGCATGGGAGGAACTGCGGGAGGCCATGGCGGAGGAAGCCGGTCTGCCGGAGGTCGTCTTGGGTGCGGAAGTGTATTATTTCCCTGGCATCAGCGATTCCGAGGCACTTCCTCAGTTGACAATTGGACAAAAAAGTTATATGATGTTAGAGATGCCTACTGTACCCTGGACGCAGAATATGTACCGGGAGATAGAAAATATCTATGTAAAATACGGCATCACGCCCATCATAGCCCACATAGACCGCTATCTCAGTCCGCTGCGGTATCGTCAGATCCTGATGCGGCTGGAGGAGCTTCCCGTTTTGGTGCAAGCCAACAGTGAGTTCTTCCTGCGGCCTATGACTGCACCCCTGGCGCTGCGGATGCTGAAGGAAAACCGGATCCACCTGTTGGGCTCGGATTGTCACGATTGCATCCGGCGAAGACCCAATCTTGGTGAAGCGGTGCGGAAAATCGAAAAGCACCTGGGCTTGGCTGAACTGGAGCGCATCGGTGCGTTTGAGAAAACGGTACTGCTGTGAGCCGAAAAGATTGATACAAGGATCCTGCGCGTGAAATTTTTGAAGGAGATGGAGAATATGAAGAGAACGATTTGCTTGCTGACTGTTTTGGCTCTGTGCCTGTGCATGAGCGTATCGGTCTTTGCCGATGAATTTGTGCCCAGCATCGGCTATAAGGACGGCCCCGAGATCATCAAGGGCGAACAGGAGGGCAAGGATGTAACGGACTGTCTGATCGTTTCCACGGTCAAGGAAGCAGAGGACAAGGTCACCGATATTACCCAGTACGACAGAGATCTGCTTCTGGAAGTGTATCAGGAGCTGATGAACGGCCAGATGACGCTGCCGCTGGAGAAGGAATATGTGATCCGTGATCTGGTGGATGTCAGCTACAAGTACAATAATTGCCGCACCCAGGAAGATCATGGCGATAAGCCCCAGGAGCTGAAGGAAATCGGCAAGACTCTGACCGTCGTGTTCGATATGGATCTTGCAAAGGACGAAGAGATCATTGTTTTGGTCTACATCGAAAATGAGCGTGCCCGTTCCGCCGCAGGCCAGTGGGTCCCTGTGGAGCAGGTTACCAACAATGGTGATGGCACTCTGACCGTGGTCTTTGAGGACATTTGTCCCGTGGCCTTTGTGGTGGAGAAGGACGGCCCTGCTGCCGAAACCGGTGACGATGCCAGAGACAGCCTGGTTTGGGTTGCTGTGGCTATGGTTGCAAGCGCGGTAGGCGTCGTTGCGCTGATCGTTCTGAAAGCAAAGAAAAAGCGTTAATTGTGCATAGATCAGATTGGTTGATAGCATGAATAAACGCGAGAGAATAAAGAATGCAGCGTATCTTGTGGTCATCCTGATGCTGGTGTTTGTGTTTCTGATCAGTGGGCTCCGGATTTTGGAGTCCACTGTTTTGCATTATCACGAGCAGCAGCAGGAGCTGAACAAGAAAACCATTATCCGCAATGGTATCGAGTATTTTCCCCGGCAGGATATTACCGTGATATTGGTAATGGGCATTGACCAGGAAGGCCCTGTGGAAGGAAGCGGCTATCATTATAATGAAGGCGCTGCCGACCTGGTGATGCTGCTGATTTTTGAACAGGAAACGGAAGAATGCAGCATTTTGTATCTGAACCGGGATACCATGCTGGAAATGCCTGTGCTGGGCATCGATGGGCGGCCTGCAGGTAAAAGCTATGGGCAGCTGGCGCTGGCGCATACCTATGGAAACGGCCTGGAGGATAGCTGTGAGAATGTCAAAACGGCGGTGTCCGAGTTCCTCTACGGGCTGCAGATCGATTATTATGTGTCCATGAATATGGACGCCATCGCTCTGCTCAATGATGCGGTGGGCGGCGTGACGGTCAATGTCACGGAGGATTTCTCTGAGGTGGACCCCACCATCACCATGGGCCAGATGACCTTGAAAGGGAAGCAGGCCATCAACTATGTCCGCACAAGAAAAAATGTGGGTGACCAGTTGAACCTCTCCCGTATTGAGCGGCAGAAGGACTATATCCGCGGTTTTCTGGAATCATTCCGCTTGAGCATGGAAAAGGATGCCACCTTCCTGGTGGATGCCTATGAAGAGATTTCTCCCTATGTGGTCTCCGATTGCTCCACAACGACCATCAGCAATGTGCTGTCCCGCTATCAGAACTACGAGATCAACCGGATCGTGACCCCCGAAGGCGAAAATGTCCTGGGCGAGGAATACTATGAATTCCATGTGGACGAGGCTGCGCTGGACGCACTGATTCTGGATCTTCTCTACCGACCCAAAAAGTAAATGTTGATCCGGAGCAGAAAATGCTCCGGATCATTCTTTTCGCAGTATAATCTGCTCCTTTTTACAGATAATAGCATCGTAATTTGTAAATTTATTGTAGGGGCGATTCACGAATCGCCTGCGGGTCATTCGTGAATGACCCCTACGAGAAAAGGAGAAAGATATATGAAAGCAACCGGCATCGTCCGTCGGGTGGACGATTTGGGAAGAATTGTGATTCCGAAAGAAATCAGAAGAACCCTGCGCATCCGGGAAGGGGACCCTCTGGAGATTTACACCGAGAAGGATGGCGGGGTGATTTTCCGCAAGTATTCTCCCATGGGGGATCTGCAGGATTTTGCGGCTCAGCTCTGCGAGGCCATCGGCACCAACACCGGACGCATTGCGGCGGTGGCTGACCGGGACAGCATCATCGCCCTTTCCGGAGCTCCCAAGCGGGAGCTGATGGACAAGCCCAATTCCATGGGGCTGGATAAATTGATGGAGCAGCGCAAGCACTACCGATACACCGCCGGGGAGACGCTGATCCCGGCTTCCGAGGCTTCGGATAAGTACCACCTGGGGGTGGCGGCCCCCATTTTGAGCCAGGGGGATCTGATGGGTTGCGTCATGCTGCTGCTGGGGGATGACCGCACGCCCCTGCAGGAGGCCGACCAGCGCCTGGCCCAAACTGCCGCCAGCTTCCTGGGTAAACAAATGGAAAACTAAATTGCTGTTTAGCAAAGCTCTGTAGGGAACGCTGTCCTCAGCGTTCCGACCGCGAAGCGGCACAATTTTGCACCGCAGCATCGCAGAAAAATGCAGAAAATTCGCCCATCGAGGTCGAATTTTCTGACGGAACGCTGAGGACAGCGTTCCC
>JAZUBW010000090.1:0-6094 GCA_045638785.1 Faecousia sp. | reverse complement strand
GCCCACCTGCATCTTGCGGCCGGGTTTGCAGAGGCATTCCCACTTCTTATCACCCAGGTCACGCAGTAGCAGCACTTCCACAGCGCCGCCGGTAGGACGGTGGCCCAGCAAACGGGCAGGCAGCACACGGCTGTCATTCATCACCAGGCAATCGCCGGGTTTCAAATAGTCGATAATATCATAAAAATGCCGGTGGCTCAATTCGCCGGTTTCCTTGTTCAAAACCAGCAGACGAGAGCTGTCCCGCTGCTGCAAAGGGGTTTGGGCAATCAGCTCTTCCGGCAGATCATACCAAAAATCCGATGTTTTCAAGGCATATTCCTCCAATTTAAATCGTAACTTGTATTATAGCGCATTTCGGCACAATTTGCAACAAGCAAAATACCTCCCCACAGCATAGATTGGCAAGGAGGTAATGCGTTATGAAAAAAGCTTTATTCACAGGTGCCTGCACCGCATTGGTGACCCCATTTATCGGCGGACAGGTCAACTTCCCCATGATGGAGCGGCTGCTGCAGCGACAGATCGACAGCGGCATTCATGCCATCGTGCTGGGCGGCACCACCGGGGAATCCCCTACCCTTTCCGACAAGGAAAAACTGGAACTGTACAAACGGGGCAAGGAATTTGTAGGTGACCGGGCCCTGATCATCTGCGGTACCGGCTCCAATGACACAAAGCACGCCGTAGAGCTGAGCATCGCTGCCCAGGAGGCTGGGGCCGATGCCCTGCTGGTGGTCACACCCTATTACAACAAGGCCAATCCCGAGGGTCTGTTTGCCCATTACTTAAGCATCGCCCACGCTGTGCAGATCCCGATGATCCTTTACAATGTACCCGGACGCACGGGGGTGGATGTGCCGGTATCCGTATACAAACAGCTCAGCCGGGTGCCCAATATCGCCGGTGTCAAGGAAGCCAGCACCGACATTGTCAAGATCGCCCGGATCCGCAATGCCTGCGGGGGCGATCTTCCCGTTTGGAGCGGCAATGATGACCAGGCGGTGGCAGCCATGGCCCTGGGGGCGCAGGGTGTGATCTCGGTACTGTCCAATGTGATGCCGGCCGAGACCCAGGCCATGGCGCAAGCCGCGTTGGACGGCGATTTCGATACAGCATCGGCGTTGCAGTGCGCTATGCTGCCGCTGATCGACGCCCTCTTTTCCGAGGTTAATCCCATTCCTGTGAAGGCGGCTATGCAGATGGTGGGCTTTGATTGCGGCCCTTGCCGGTTGCCCCTGGCAGCGCTGTCTAAAGAGAACCAGGAGAAGCTGCTAAAGCTGCTGAAATAAACGAAATGTCGACCCAAACGGGTCGACATTCTCTTTAGTTTCTTCTGTCGGTAAGCTGGAGGGCCAGGTTGGTCAGGAAGGCGTTGTCCGGGAAAATGGAGATGGCATCCAGGGCAACATCGGTATACTTACGCACCAAATCTTCGCACTTTTCCAGGCCGTAGAGCCGGACGAAGGTATTTTTCGTTTCATCAGTACCCACGGTCTTGCCCATTTCATCCTGGGTGCCAATAACATCCAGCATATCGTCCCGGATCTGGAAAGCCAAACCCAGAGCGGCAGCAAACCGGCAGGCCGCATCAAACTGCTCCTGCGTAGCGCCACCGGCGATGGCACCCAGTGCACAGGCTGCCCGGATGAGAGCGCCGGTCTTGCGGCTCTGGATGGCTAGGATTTCTTCCTCGGTACATTCCCGCTGTTCGCTGAGGATGTCCAAAACCTGGCCACCCACCATGCCCAAGCTGCCGGCGCACTCGGAAAGCACACCGATGGCATCGGCCATAGCTCCGCCTTCCAGCGGAGCGGTAGCGGCCACAGCAAAGGCATCTGTCAGCAGGGCATCGCCAGCCAGCACGGCCATGGCTTCGCCGTAGACCTTATGATTGGTCAGTCTGCCACGGCGGTAATCATCATCATCCATGCAGGGCAGATCGTCATGGATCAGGCTATAGGTATGGACCATTTCCACCGCAGCGGCCAGGGGTGTGGCTTTCTGCCAATCGGCACCGCAGATGCGGCAGAACTCAAAAGCAAGGATCGGACGCAGCCGCTTGCCGCCAGCCAGGAGGCTATATTCCATGGCATCAAACAACTGTGCCTGGGGTTCCTTGTGGAACCGCTCATACCAGCCTTTCAGAAAAGCTTCCACATGGCTTTTATATGCTTGCATCATCGGCAAAATCCTCCAGCACAGGGCTTCCATCGGCAGCGGTCATGACTTTTTTGACCTGCAGCTCCGCTTCGTCCAGCAGCTTTCCGCAGGAACGGACCAGCTCCGTACCCTCCTGGAACAGCTTGAGGCTCTCTTCCAGAGGGGCCTCACCCCGTTCCATGGTACGGACGATCTGCTCCAATCGCTGTAAATTTTCTTCAAAGGTCTTGTTTTCCTTGTTCATAGCGTTCTCTCCTTCTTGTCGGTGACGGTTGCGGTAAAGGAACCGTCTGCCAGGGATACCTGCACCCTGTCGCCGGCTTCGATCTGCGTCACAGAGCGGACAATTTCATCGTTTTCCTTTTGTGCCATGGCATAACCACGGGTCAGCACCTTCAGAGGGCTCATGGCATCCAGCTTGGCGGTCATAGCGATATAGCGCTGTTTTTTTCGGCTCAGCTGCATATTTTCCGCCGAAATCAGGCGATTATGCAACATTTCCAGGGATTTTCTCCGCTGCTGCAAGTATCCTTCCGGGCTCTGCAGTGCCTGGGAATTAGACAGCACAGACAGGTGCTGCCGAGCATTTTTGATACGGCGGTTCATGGCCACCGCCATGGCACCGGCCATGGCATCCAGGGTCTGCCGCAGGGCATCCTGGTCCGGGACAGCAAGTTCTGCCGCATTGGAGGGGGTGGCTGCCCGCAGGTCCGCCACAAAGTCGGAAATGGTCACATCCGGCTCGTGACCCACGGCGGAAATGACGGGGATTTTGGAGTCATAGATGGCCCGAGCCACGATCTCATCGTTGAAGGCCCACAGGTCTTCGATGCTGCCGCCGCCACGACCCACGATCAAAAGGTCAGCCAACCGGTAGTAATTGGCATAACGGATGGCGGCTGCGATCTCGCCGGGGGCTTCCACGCCCTGGACACGCACCGGCAGCAACAGGACTTTCGTCAAAGGATAGCGCTTGCGCAGGATGCGCAGCATATCATGCACAGCCGCACCGGCAGAACTGGTGACGATGCCGATGGTGCCAGGGAATTTTGGCATGGGCTTTTTATGGGCCGGATCGAACAGGCCCTGGGCCTGGAGCTTTGCTTTCAGCTGCTCAAAGGCGGCATACAGGTCGCCCACGCCGTCCAGCACCAGGCCGGTGCAGTAGAGCTGATAGGCACCATCTCTGGGAAAGACGGAGATCTTACCCATAGCGATGACCTTCATGCCGTTTTCCGGGCGGTATTTCATGCGCAGAGCATTTCCCTTGAACATAACACAGCGCAACGCGCCGCCTTCATCCTTCAGCGTAAAATAGTGGTGGCCGGAAGGATAGAGCTTATAGTTACTGATCTCGCCCTTAATCGCCAGGTTATTCAGCAACCGATCCGCATCCATCATGGAGCGGATGTATTCATTGATTTGGGTAACGGTAATGACCTGCTGTGCCATATCAGCCCTCCAGGAAACGGTGGGCCAGCACAGCCACGCCCATGGCATTGTCGGTGGAGTAAGCAGGCTCGGAGAAAATAGCATCCTGCATCACGGCCCGCAGCATGGAATTGGAAGCCACACCGCCGGAGAAGACCACCTCCAGGCCGGGGTACTGCTTCTGTGCATTCTGTGTTGCGGTCTTTACTGCATGGCAAACACAGCGAAGGGCATAGGCGGCCGTTTCTGCAGGGCTATTCTGCTGGGCATACTGCTGCACCTTGTTCTGCACACCGGAGAGGGAAAATTCCAGGCCGGAGCATTTGACCTTAAAGACATCGGTATTCACCGCTTCTTTACTGAGCGCATCCACATGCTTACCTGCCGGGAAGGGCAAGTCAAGCATGACACCGGTGCGGTCAATGAGCTGACCGGCGGAAATATCGGTAGTGCCACCGATTTTCGTACATTTGACATTCTTGCCTTCGGGCTCTACCAGCAGCAGTTCGGTGGTGCCACCGGACAGATGCCAGGCCAGATGAGGCTTGTCCATCAAATCCAGGCGACCGGCACTCCACAGGCAAGCGGCCACATGGCCCTGCTGATGAGACACCTCAAACAGCGGTACGCCCAGGGCATCGGACAGCAGCTTTGCGTGGCTGTAGCCCACCATGAAACAGGGCATATAACTTCCCTCCACCGCTCTGGGACGGGTGGATACGCCAACGGCCGCAATTTCCTCTGCATTGGAAAAGAGCCTGCCGGAAAGCTCCGGCAGGCTTTTGGTATGAGAAAATACGGCATCGCTTTGTCTAAGGCCCAACTCACCGGGTTTCACCGGCAGCAGGCGGGAGCAATTGACACCTGCTTCGCCATCGAAGCTTGCGATGGACGTGGTGTAATTGCTGGTATCGAAGCCGATCACTTTCATCAGACTTCCTCCACCTTGTTTTCCTGTGCTCTGGCGAACGCGCCCAGGATGCCGTTGACGAAAGCACCGGTATCGTCGCCATCGTACTTCTTGGCCAAACGGACAGCCTCGGAAACAGCCACGCCAGTGGGCACATCGTCCACATACAGGATCTCGTAAATAGCAAGCTGCATAATGGCACGGGTCAGACGGGAGATACGGGAAATATCCCAGCCGATGGAATAGCGGGAAATTTCAGCGTTCAGATCCTCGGCCCGGTTGGCAACGCCGGCCACCACAGCATCGATATAGCCCAGCTGTGCACGGCTGGGACGCTCGGCATAGACATCATTCTCTGCCGACAGAGCCGGATAATATTCCTTATCCAGGCGGGTATTGACCACGGCCTGGGGCTCTTCGCCGGTAAAATCCCGGCCATAAATCAGATGTACAGCCAGTTCTCTGGCATTGGCTCTGGTCATAAGGCCACCCTTAGTTACGGACGATGCCGCAGACGTTGACATTAACACCCACGACCTTGGTACCGGTGGTAGACTCCAGAGCGGAGGTGACAGCGGCCTGGATATTGTTGGCCACGCCCACAACACTCTGACCGTAAGCGATCAGCACATTGCAATCGACGATCAGTTCATTATTTTCGGTAACGGTAACCTTCACACCCTTGCCCCAGTTTCTCTTGCCGATCAGGTCGATGATGTCGGCACCGGGCTTGGTAGACAGGCCGGCAAAGCCCTCGATCTCGGTCAGCGCATGGAGCGCAATGGTGGTCACAACATCCTCAGAGATCATCACGCAGCCGTTCTCCTGGTTCTGGGTGATGTACTGCTTGCTTTCAGCCATTGGAAATTCCTCCTAAAAACATAGTTTTTTGTATTGTACCACCATTGGGCTGAAATTACAACACTTTTTTCGCAAAAAAGCACCCGGGATTCCTTCCGGGTGCCTTTCATCGCTTTAAATGGCAGTAAACAGGTCCAACAGTTCCTCCGTGCGGTCCTCCATGTAGCTGGCAACGGTCAGCGTGACACCGAAGCTGCCAAGCTGATAATAGGCAAACTGCAACGTGTAATAGGCAATGCCGGACACCTCTGCCTCCATATGCAGGGCGGTACGCTGCTGGCCCATAAAGGTTACCGTGACCTTTTTGAGGTTTTTCACCGTGATGCCGGCCTGAGCATAGGCATCGACCATAATGTCCTTCTGTGCCAGAATGGAATCAATGATCTGCTCCTCTGTCATGGACATATACAGCAGTCTGTCTGCCAGGGGCTGATTGATATAGACCACATTGATGGAGGCCAGCAGCTGTGTGTTCTCTGCCATCATATCCATGATCTGCGTGTAGTTGGCCATGGCATCACCCAGCTCGGAGCCGCTCATCATATCGCCGATGTTGTCGGGCATATCCTGCAACTCGTCAGCGCCATAGTAGACCCAACTGCTGTCCAGGGTGCAGCGGAAACCGGCATAGCTGTTGGTATAGACACCGCCTTCCATTCTGCCCAGGCTCAGGTTTTCATCATCCTCCGGCTCCGTGGGAGCAGTGGTAGGCTGGGTGGGCTGGGTGGT
>JAZUBW010000089.1:0-33879 GCA_045638785.1 Faecousia sp. | reverse complement strand
AAAAGGAAGAATTTATGGCCATCACCAGCAACCTGACCCTGGCCAGCGGTGATTTGATCACCAATCCCGACTATACCAATTATTTAGCCCCGGCCCGCCAGGCCTGCGCTGCCGCTGCCACCGCTGAAAATCCCGCCATTCTCATCATTTTCGTGGTACTGCTGCTGGTGGTGCTGATTTCCATGGCCACCTTCCGCAGCCCTGCCGTTGCGCTGATGCCGGATGTAACCATTAAGCCTCTGCGCAGTAAGGGCAACGCTGTCATTAACCTCATGGGCACTGCCGGTGGTATCCTGGTATTGGTGCTGGGCATCGTGTTTGCCACCTCCTCTGTGCAGAACTCCATGATGCGCTATACCGCCTATTACGGCGTGGTGGCCGGGCTCATGCTGCTGGCGCTGCTGATCTTCCGCCTCACCGTCCGTGAGAAGCAGTGGTCCGCCGAAATGCAGGCCGAGACCCTGCGACTGGGCATTGAGGAGCAGGAGCCGGAGCAGGACGAGAAGCGCCGTCTGACGGCAGGGGAGAAGCGGAGCCTGCTGCTGATCCTGGCTTCCATCGCTCTGTGGTACATCGGCTACAATGCCATCACTTCCAAGTACTCTCTGTACGCCAGCCGGGTGCTGGATATGGATTATAATACCACGCTGCTGCTGGCTCAGGGCGCTGCCATCGTGTCCTACCTGCCTGCCGGTATCGTGGCCTCCAAGGTTGGCCGTAAAAAGACCATCCTTGCCGGCGTCATTATGCTGACCTCCGCCTTTGCCATCGCTTCCTTCCTGCGGGCCGGCAGCTCTGTGCTGCTGATGAATGTGCTGTTTGCCCTGGCCGGTATCGGCTGGGCCACCATCAATGTCAACTCCTTCCCCATGGTGGTTGAAATGTGCAGCGGCGCCGACATCGGCAAGTACACCGGTTATTACTACACTGCCTCCATGGCCGCGCAGATCGTCACCCCCGTGCTGTCCGGCTGGCTCATGGATGTCACCGGCAGAATGACCATTCTCTTCCCCTATGCGGCGGTCTTTGCCGGCCTTGCCTTCGTGACCATGTTCCTGGTCCGCCATGGCGATGCCAAGCCCGAGACCAAGAAGGGGCTGGAGGCGCTGGATAACGATTGACCTGTAGGAGCGTTGCCTACAACGCTCTGCAGATATGATTGAAGGAACGAATATGATTTTTCTTGCGATAATTTGCTTTTGCTTATTCTTCGTCTGCCTGTATCTGCTGCTGATCGGCGGCAGGACGGACCATCCTGGTCTTGCAGCACTGCGGGGCTGGAACTATGCCCACAGAGGCTTGCACAACGAGGCCCGACCCGAAAATTCCATGGCCGCTTTCCGGGCTGCCTTGGACTGTGGCTGCGGCATCGAGCTGGATATCCACCTGATGAAGGACGGAAATTTGGCGGTCATCCACGATTCTTCTCTGCAGCGGACTGCCGGTGCGGATGTGCGGATCGAGGATCTGACGGCAGAGGATTTACCCAACTACCGCCTGGGTGGCACCGGGGAGACCATTCCGCTGTTTCGGGATGTGCTTTCCCTGTATGCCGGTAAGGCACCGCTGATCGTGGAACTCAAGTGCGTGGACAGTAACCACGCTGCCCTCTGCGAAACCGCCTGCCGGATGCTTGACGGCTATGAGGGTGTGTACTGCATGGAATCTTTCGATCCCCGGGCCATCATTTGGCTGCGGAAGTACCGGCCGGACATCATCCGTGGTCAGCTCGCTGAAAACTGGATGGGCAAGAAGATGCCGATTTCCAAGGTGCTGAAATTCGCTCTGACTTATCATCTGGGCAATTTCTGCATCCGCCCTGATTTCATCGCCTATAAATTTGACGACCGCAAGGCCTTCGGCACCGACATTTGCCGGCGTCTGCTGGGCGTGCAGGGCGTCAGCTGGACGCTGAAGAACCGCCGGGATTACGATACGGCCGTGGGTGAAGGCTGGATCCCGATTTTTGAAAATTTTACCATCGACTGATTTGGAGGTAATTGAATATGCGCACTGTTAATGATCTGAAGCAGGCTCTGCTGACTGGCGAATTTTCCAAGAAGCTGGCTTGGCTCTATGGCTGTGACGAGTCCGACACCGCTCGCTATGCCATCCGCTATGCCCATGTGCTGGAAGGCCTGGATGCCCATTTTGGCGCCCATGCCACCGCCAGCCTCTTCAGTGCCCCCGGTCGTACCGAGATCGGCGGAAACGACACGGACCATCAGCACGGCTGCGTGCTGGCCGGTGCCGTCAACATCGATATGATCGCCGCTGTTGCTCCCAACGAACTGGGCCAGGTGCGGCTGATGAGCGAGGGCTATGACGCCATTTCCGTGGAAGTCAATGATCTGATCAAGCGGATGGAGGAGGAGAACACCAGTTCCGCCATTCTCCGTGGCACCTGCGCTGCCTATGTTCAGCGTGGCGCTGTGCTTTCCGGCCTGGATATCTATGTGGCCTCCAATGTGCCCAAGGGCAGCGGCGTTTCTTCCTCTGCCGCTTTTGAGGTGCTGCTGGGCACCATTTTCAACGAGCTGTTCCTGGGTGAGAACAAGGTCAGCCCCATCGTCATTGCACAGATCGGTCAGTGGGTGGAAAATGTCTACTTCGGCAAGCCCTGCGGCCTGATGGACCAAATGGCTTCCTCCGTCGGTGGTGTTGTGGGCATCGATTTTGCCGATCCCGCCGATCCCATCGTCGAGCAGGTGGAGCTGGACCTGGCTGATGCCGGTCTGACCCTGTGTATCCTGGACTCCGGCGCCGATCATGCCGACCTGACCGACGAATATGCCGCCATTCCCGCCGAGTGCAAGGCCGTGGCCCGTCTGTGCGGCAAGGAAGTGCTGCGGGATGTAGATTTCCCTGTGTTTATGAAGAAATTCAGCGATTGCCGCCAGCAGGCCGGCGACCGTGCGGTGCTGCGTGCCATGCATTTCTTTGCCGATAATGCCCGTGTGCCCCATCAGATTCAGGCCCTGAAGGACCGGGACTACAGCCGCTTCCTGGCTCTGGTGAACGAATCCGGTCACAGCAGCTGGGAGTGCCTGCAGAATGTCAGCGCCGCCTGTGCTGTGCAGCAGCAGGCCGTGGCCATCGCCATTACTGTGGCCAAGCAGGCCCTGGGCGGCAGCGGTGCCGTCCGTGTTCACGGCGGTGGCTTTGCCGGTACCGTGCAGGCCTTTGTTCCCACTGAGAAGGTTGCCGAATTCAAGGCTGCCACCGAGGCTGTTCTCGGCCAGCATGCCTGTAATGTGATGGTCATCCGCCCCGTGGGCGGCATCCGCATCGCTTAAGGAGGCTTTTATGATCGATCTTTTGGTAAAGCACGGCCTGGATACCGGCCTGCTGCATCCTGACGATGCCATTTATGTCCATAACCGTCTGCTGGAAGCGATGAAGCTTGACGAAGCCCCCGTTTGTGCAGAAAAGGACCTGCCGCTGCATGAGATCCTGGACCGCATGACTGATGATGCCGTGGCCCGTGGCGTCTGCGAGGATAATCTCACCGCCCGGGAGCTGTTCGATACCATGCTGATGGACTGCCTAATGCCCCGGCCCAGCGAGATCCGTAATATTTTCCGCATGCTGATGGCCCAGGCTGGCAGTGAAGTGGCCACTGATTGGTACTACAAGCTCAGCCAGGACAGCAATTACATCCGCCGTGACCGGATTGCCCGGGATGTGAAGTGGGTCACCGAAACTGCCTTTGGCGAGTTGGATATCACCATCAACCTCAGCAAACCCGAGAAGGACCCCAAGGCCATTGCTGCCGCCAAGAATGCCCCCCAGAGTGGCTATCCCAAGTGCCAGTTGTGCGTGGAAAATGAGGGCTATGCCGGACGCATGAACCATCCTGCCCGCAATAACCACCGTGTCATTCCTGTCACCATCAATGATTCCGCCTGGTGCTTGCAGTACAGCCCCTATGTCTACTACAACGAGCACTGTATCGTCTTCAATGGCCAGCATACTCCCATGAAGATCGAGCAGGCCACCTTCCGCAAACTGCTGGACTTTGTCAAGCAGTTCCCCCATTATTTTGTCGGCTCCAACGCAGACCTGCCCATCGTGGGCGGCAGCATCCTGAGTCACGACCATTTCCAGGGCGGCCGTTATACGTTTGCCATGGAAAAGGCCCCCATGGAAGCCATGTGGACCTTCCCCGGCTTCGAGGATGTGACTGCCGGTATCGTCCATTGGCCCATGAGCTGCATTCGTATCAGTTGCCCCAATGATGACCGGCTGGTGGAGCTGGGCGGCAAGATCCTGGACGCCTGGCGGGAATATACCGACGAGAGCGCCTTCGTGTTTGCTTACACCGACGGTGTGCCCCATAATACCATCACCCCCATCGCCCGTAAGCGGGGCGAAAATTACGAGCTGGATCTGGTGCTGCGTAACAACATCACCACGGACGAGTTCCCCATGGGCGTGTACCATCCCCATGAGCAGCTGCACCATATCAAGAAGGAGAATATCGGCCTCATCGAGGTTATGGGCCTGGCGGTGCTTCCCAGCCGCCTGAAGGCAGAACTGGCTACCCTTGCCGATGCCCTGGTAGCCGGTACACCTGTGGAGCAGTACGACGAGACCATCGCCAAGCACGCCGATTGGGCTGCGGGCATTGCCTCTCGTTATACCCTGACCCGTGACAATGTTACCGAAATTCTACAAAACGAAGTGGGTTTGGTGTTTGCCCAGGTCCTGGAGGACGCCGGTGTCTACAAGCTGAGCAAAGAGGGCAGAGAAGGCTTCCTGCGGTTCCTCAGTAGCGTTATGTAAAAATAAGAGCGGCATCTGCAAGGCGCAGATGCCGCTTTTGTTATCCGGAAATGTAATTTCGGGTTATAGCGCCGTAGGCGCATACCTTCCACCGGGGGAAGCTTTGACGCCCTGCAGGCGCTGCTCGTATGATCGTTAAGCCTTTCGATAAATGGCGAAGCCGTAGGGTGGCAATTTGGCAGATTCTTCTGTTTCGCTGGTGAGCAGATTAAACATGGGCGCACGCAGCCCAACTTCCACACTTTCCCGGCTGTAGTTTTCCACAAACAGGTAGGTGTACACTCCATCGGTGCGGCTGTGGGCCGTGACACCGTGGGGCAGAGAGGATGCAAGCAGGGGAGTCAGGCCAACCTCTGACAGTACCTTGTCGAAAACGGCGCTGGTCAGTTCACCCTTGTCCCGGCAGGCCTGGTAAATGGCCTTGCCCTTGCCGTAGCTGTTTTCCGTGACGCAAGGGGTATTGGCATACCACTCGTCGGCATAATCCGCCAGGGACTTTGCTGATTGCACACGCAGAACCTCTGCGTAGTCGATAATTTCGTAAGTCTTGCCGCCAAATTCTGCATGCTGAACTTCCACCGGATACAAAACATCGATCTCTTCAGCTGTCAAACCGAAAATTTCCGTCAGCTTGCCGGCGGGAATGCCGCCCAGGCGGCAAAGATCATTTTCATCCACCGTACCCAGCATGTAGGTGGCATACAGGTAACCACCCTCGGACACATATTTACTGAAACTGTCGATGACTTCGTCATCGGCCAGGTACAGCATGGGCGCCACCACGATCTTGTACTTGGAAAGATCAGCATGGGAGGAGATCACATCGCAATCGATGCCCCGCTGCCAGAACTGCTTGTGGTAGGCATAGCAGGTTCCAAAATATTTCTTCGATGCGTTGGCGTACCCCTGGCAATCGTCCAGGGCCCACATGTTCTCCCAATCGAAGATCACAGCGGCTTTGGCATCCGTCATCGTGCCGGCGATCTCGTCAATTTCCTTCAAAATTGCACCGGTGCGTTGAACGGATTTGAAGACTCGGGTATCCGCCGTTCCGTCGTGGCCAACCACGGCTCCATGGAATTTTTCCGAAGAGCCTCGGCTCTTGCGCCAGTGGAAATACTGGACGCTGTCGCTGCCGTGGGCAACCGCCTGGAGGCTGGAGAGAACATCCATTCCCGGCCTTTTGGGCTTGTTGTAGGGCTTCCAATTGACGCCACTGGGAGTACTCTCCATCAGAAGGAATGGTTTTTGCTTCAGGCTGCGGTACAGATCGTGCCAGAAGGCGGTCTTTTGGGCAATGTCCGCATCGTCACCGTTATGCCACTCAGGGTAAGAGTCCCAGGAGGCGAAATCGATGACTTTCGCTACCTCATGGTAGTTGAGGTCGTAAAATTCGAACATCATGTTGATGGTCACAGGCAGCTGCGGGGAAAATTCCCGGATGGGGGCTGCCTCGTTTTCGATAAAATCCATGGTCTGCTTCGTCACAAACCGGTGCCAATCCAGGTTCAGGCCGTGGATGCCGGTTTCGGCTCCGGGGCCGGGGGGATCAATCTGGTCGAAGCTGTCGTAAGTATGGCTCCAGAAGGTGGTCCAGTAGGCTCTGTTCAGTTCCTGGATATCATCATGAAATTTCTCCCGCAGGAAGCTGCGAAAGGCTTCCTTGCAATGATCGCACCGGCAATCGCCGCTGTACTCGTTGGAAATATGCCAGGCGATGACCGCCGGGTGGTTGCCGTAGCGCTGGGCCAGGCGGGTATTCATCTGCCGTACCTTCTCCCGATAGATGGGG
Source organism: Faecousia sp. (assembly GCA_045638785.1). GTDB lineage: Bacteria > Bacillota > Clostridia > Oscillospirales > Oscillospiraceae > Faecousia. The sequence goes on along the minus strand of JAZUBW010000089.1, from coordinate 27,302 downwards.
GAGGTGAAGCAATGGTTGTGGCGACCGCCAAAGCCTGCCCGCCGGCCAAAACTGTCAACCCGCAGCACCTCAGGATATTTGTCGGCCATCCAGTGAGGCCGGGCGCCGGAGGGAGTCGCCAGGATCACCTTGCCTCCGTTTTCATGGATCTTTTCGATAATTTCATCCAGGAAGGAGAAATCGTATTCACCCTCCCGGGGCTCCAGCATGGACCAGGAGAAAATGCCCACGCTCATTTCGTTGCAACCAGCCTCCTGCATCAGCTCCATATCCTTGTCCCAAACGGACTTGTCGTGGATCCACTGCTCAGGATTGTAGTCCGCACCGTGGATAAAGTGGGGGAAAGCAGGGCAGGGGTAGTTTTTTTCTTGCATAGAAGTCGCCTCCTTTTGTGCTATCCTATCATAATTTGAAGAAAAATGCAACGGCGCTTCCTTTACACGCTCAAGAAATAATGGTATAATGGCAATAGAAAAGGAGGGGTTTCTATGAAACGAATACTGTGCCTACTGGTGGCCGTACTGCTTTTTGCCGGCTGTACGCCCCAGGATCCTACCCAGCAAACTACCCAGCCTACCGCGCCTGCGGCTTCCTTCATTCCCACAGAAAAAATCGAAGGGTCTGATCTTTACGTGAAAAAGGTAGATAATCTGCCGGCTGACTTCATCATGGGTATGGATGCCTCCTGTGTCCCTGCTTTGGAGAGAAGCGGCGTTGTGTACTATGGCTTCGATGGCCAGCAGCAGGATGTGTACAAGACCATGGCCCAGTCCGGTGTCAATTATATTCGTGTCCGGGTTTGGAATCAGCCCTGGGACGCCAATGGCAACGGCTACGGCGGTGGTAATTGCGACATCGAAAACTGCAAGGAGATCGGCCAGCGAGCCACCGCCTACGGCATGAAGTTGCTGGTGGACTTCCATTATTCCGATTTCTGGGCTGATCCCGGCAAGCAGATGGCACCCCTTGCCTGGAAGAATATGACCATTGAGGAAAAGTCCCAGGCGCTTTACGATTACACCATCAAGTGCCTCAACATCCTCAAGGATGCTCAGGTGGATGTGGGTATGGTGCAGATCGGCAACGAAACCAACGGCAGTTTCTGCGGCGAGACCAATTGGGTCAATATGGCTGCCCTGTTCTCTGCCGGCTCCAAGGCGGTCCGGGAGGTTTATCCCGAGGCTCTGGTTGCCCTGCATTTTGCCAACCCCGAAAAGGTGACCAATTATGCCGACTACGCATGGAAGCTCATGGCTTACCAGGTGGACTATGACGTGTTTGCCTCTTCTTATTATCCCTACTGGCACGGCACACTGGAGAATTTGAGCCAGGTGCTCACCGATGTCAACACGAAATACGGCAAGAAGGTCATGGTTATGGAGACCTCCTATGCCTACACAAGCAGCGACAGCGATTTCTTCGGTAATACCATCTCCGATGGAGGCGCTATCACCAAAAATTATCCCTTCACCGTCCAGGGTCAGGCTGCCTGCGTCCGGGATGTGATCGAATGCGTGGCTAATATCCCCGGCGGTATTGGCGTTTGCTACTGGGAGGGTACCTGGATCACTGTAGGCCAAAACTCCTGGGAGGAAAATTCTGCCCTGTGGGAAATGTACGGCTCCGGCTGGGCTACTTCCTATGCTGCTGCCTATGATCCCAATGATGCGGGCAAATACTTTGGTGGAAACGCCGTGGATAACCAGGCCCTTTTTGATCCGAACGGCCATCCGCTGGAATCTCTGCGGGTCTTCAACCTGGTGCGTAACGGCAACACCGATGTTCCCATCCAGGCTGATGCCCTGGAGGATGTCCAAATGATCTGCGATGTGGGCAAGCCCATCGTCATGCCCACTACCGTCAATGCCATCATGACCGACGGCAGTAAGCAGGCGGTGGATGTGACCTGGGATGTGACGGCAGGGGAGTTGGAGACTATGGCAAGCGGTGGCCCCGGCAAGTACACCGTTACGGGCATCGCTGACGGCAGGGAAGCGAAGGCGTACATTACTGTCGTCGAGTATAACTACCTGGTCAATGACAGCTTTGAAAACGGCGACATGACCGGTTGGACCCTCACTGAGTACGGTAACGCCGACGAACTGAACCTGGAGGACAAGGTCACCGACTCTCTTACCGGTTCCTGGCACTACCATTTCTGGAGCGCTGCGACCAATTCTGTGGAGTTTGCACTGGAGCAGGAAGTGTCCGGACTTTCTGCCGGCGCTTACAAGTTCAGCATCTCCATCATGGGCGGTGACGCCGGAGAAACCGGCATCTATGCCTATGTCAAAATTAACGGTCAGATCGTTAAAACGGTGCCCATGACCATCACCAGCTACGGCAACTGGGACACCGGTCTGATCACCGGCATCCAGGTGCAGGATGGCGATGTTGTCACTGCGGGCATTTATGTAAAATGTCAGGGAAGCGGCAACGGTGCCTGGGGAAAGATCGATGATGCCATGCTGAACACAGATGTATAAATTACACAATAAATGTATCTGTTTTTTTGTGCAAGGTACATGCATTCTTTAACATGGTATTGACAATTATGGCGAAATGTTGTATATTTTAGGGCGTAGGGTTCACTGTTGTGGCATTCCTCGGCCTATATTCGAAGCGGGGTAAAACCCGTTTTACTGGTTTATAAACTGCTCTTTGGCCGAGTTTTGACACATGGATGGACCCAAAATACTGCCGATTTTCGGCACAAAAGATTTTTGGAGGATACTATGAAGAAAGTTCTCGCACTCGTTCTTGCTCTGACCATGTGCCTGGGCCTGCTGGCTGGCTGCCAGGGTGCTGCCAACGGTTCTACTCCCGCCGGCAACAACCAGACCAATCCTCAGGGCACCACTGCTCCTCAGATCGACCTGTCCGGCACCTATGACATCACCATGTGGGTTTCCGAGCTGGCCGGTGTCGCTGGGCTGTTCCAGGCTCAGATCGACGAGTTTGAAAAGGCTTACCCCGGCATCATCATCAATGCTCAGATCGAAGGTGTTACCGAGGCTGACGCTGGCTCCAAGGTCGTTGCTGACGTCGCTTCCGCTCCTGACATCTACTGCTTCGCTCAGGACCAGCTGGCTCCCCTGGTGCAGGCTGCCGCTCTGGCTTCCCCCGGCGGCGACATCGCTGAGATGATCAAGAACCAGAACGACGGCGGCTCCGTTGCTGCTGCTACCGTTGCTGGCACCCTGTACGCTTATCCCATGACCTCTGATAACGGCTACTACATGTACTACGACAAGAGCATCATCTCCGAAGAGGATGCCGAGTCCCTGGAAGCCATCATCGCTGCTTGCGAGGCTAACAACCTGAAGTTCCGTTACGCTCTGGAGAACGCTTGGTACACCGCTTCCTTCTTCTTTGCTACCGGCTGCCACTCCACCTGGTTCATGGATGCCGAAGGCAACTACACCAATGTCGACGATGACTTCAACTCCGCTGCCGGTATGGCCGCTATGAAGGGCATGCAGAAGCTGGCTCAGTCCACCTGCTATGACTCCAATGCTGATATCTTCACCGACGCTGCTGTTGTTATCACCGGTATCTGGAACGCTAACGCTGCTGCTGAGCACTTCGGTGAGAACCTGGGCGCTACCGACCTGCCCTCCTTCACCGTTGACGGCCAGACCTACCACCTGGGCTCCTACACCGGCAACAAGCTGATGGGTGTTAAGCCCCAGTCCGATCCCTACAGAGCTGCTGTCCTGGCTCTGCTGGCTCAGTTCCTGACCAACGAGAAGTGCCAGATGGAGCGCTACGAGCAGTTCCAGTGGGGCCCCTCCAACAAGAACGCTCAGGCTTCTGACGCTGTCCAGGCTAACCTGTCTCTGGCTGCTCTGGCTAAGCAGAACGAGCACGGCCAGCCCCAGGGTCAGATCCACGGCGCTTGGTGGGATATCGCCAAGGTCCTGGGTGCTGATGCTAAGGCTGCTACCTCCGATGCTGACCTGCAGACCGCTCTGGATGCTTACACCGCTGCTATCAACGGTGTTCTGTCCATGACCGAGGATCAGAAGCAGGCTTGGGGTGTTATCGGTAACATCTGCGGCACCAGCTGGGATACCGACTTCGCTATGACCATGGTCAGCGAGGGTGTCTACGAGTCCGAGGCTCTGGAGCTGAAGGCCGGTGAAGAGTTCAAGGTCCGTCAGGGCGCTGCCTGGGACGTGAACTTCGGTGTTGAGTTCAACGGTGCTAACATCGTTGTCGAGGCCGACGGCACCTACATTGTCCGCCTTGTTTGGGACGGTGCTCAGGGCGGTACTGTCACCCTGGTTCCTGTCGAGTAATTGAATATGAACTGATTGTCTGGGGAGCTTCGGCTCCCCAGCTTCAGAAAAGGCATTGTTAGCCAGTATACAAGGACAACACTTGTCTTTTGTTGGGCATACAATGCCTTCATTTTTTGCAAGGAGGGTAGCCGTATAAACTCTGTTTATATGTTTGGATTATGAAGAGATTGAGCGATTTAGAGTATTTGAAACTGGGCAAATTTGCTGCGTTTTGGTATAATTTCAAGCTGTTTGTCCTGTCTACTTTTCCCAAGTGGGTTTGGAATACTTTTTTTGTCGGAACCTGGCGTGCTCTGAAGAAATTTGTTCTGGGCATTAAGGACGGTTTCGTTGATATTGGAACAACCTTTGTTAAGGGTAACTGGGCTGTGAGGCTCTCTTTCCTGCTGTTTGGCTTTGGCAACCTCTACTATGGTCAGATCCTGCGCGGTCTTCTGTTTCTGCTGTTTGAGGTCGTCTTTATTGGCTATATGGTCCTGCCCAGCGGCGGTATGCACTGGCTGAGCAAGTGCAACTGGTTCCAAACCGGCAATACAGTTGGTACCGTGCAGGGCTTTAAGGACAAGGTCGTTATCGGCGAATTTATGGGCATCAAGATCGAGGAAGAGGTCTGGGTCCCCGGTGATGACTCCGTAAAGGTTTTGCTTTACGGCCTTCTGACGGTGATGTTTATTATCGCCTTTATCTACACCTGGCGTCTGCAGGTCAAGCAGTGCCGGATCAACATGGATATTCGCGCCAGTGGCCGAAAGATCCTCAAGGCCAAGGATGACCTCCGCAGCCTGGTGGATCAGGAGTTCCACAAGACCCTGCTGGCGTTGCCTTTGGTGGGCATCCTGGTCTTTACCATCCTGCCCATCATCTATATGGTGCTCATTGCATTTACCAGCTATGATGCTGCTCATGACGGCTATTCCAACCTGTTCAGCTGGGTAGGCTGGCATAACTTTAATGAGGTCTTCAACTTTGGCGAAGGCGGACTGGGTCTTGCTTTCGGTGAGATCCTGTCCTGGACCCTGATTTGGTCCTTCTTTGCTACATTCAGCAACTACTTCCTGGGCATGTTCGTGGCAATGATGATCAACAAGAAGGGTATCAAGGGCAAGAAGTTCTGGAGAACGGCTTTGGTCATGACCATTGCTATTCCTCAGTTCGTTTCTCTGTTGTATGTGTCCAAACTTTTTGATTCCTCTGGTATCATCGGCGAGCTGCTGGGCAAGATTCCCTTCATTGCCGAGTTCCTGGAAACGAACCACTATGTTTCCCTGTGGGATTCTCCCAATGTCGCCAAGTTCCTGGTTATCTTCATCAACATTTGGGTCGGTATTCCCTATGTGATGCTGCAGGCCACCGGTATTCTGATGAACATTCCTGCTGACCTGTACGAGTCCTCCCGTGTGGACGGTGCCTCTCCCTGGCAGCAGTACATCCGTATCACTCTGCCTTACATGCTGTTCGTCACCGGTCCCGCTCTGCTGACCAGCTTTGTGGCCAACCTGAACAACTTCAACGTCATTTACCTGCTGACCAACGGCGGCAATCCCATCAAGGGAACTGCCGGCGGCGCACCCATCGGTCACACGGACCTGCTGATCACCTGGCTGTATAAGATCGCCTTGGGCAGCACCGAGTCTAAGTACTACATGGCTTCTGTCATCGGTATTTTGATCTTCGTTGTTTGCGCTGTGCTGTCGCTGATCATCTACAATGTGATTCCGTCTACTAAGAACGAGGAGGATTTCAGCTAATGGAAAAGAATGTGAATACGATCCAGAAGTCCGGCCTCGGTGCCCGTGCCAGCCGCAGACTGGCCAATGGCGTCATCTATGTCGTTCTGATCACGCTGACCCTGATTTGGTTGTTCCCGTTCTTCGGCCTGGTGATGGAGTCCTTTAAGGTCAATACCAAGGCTATGGACGGCGAGTTGTTCCCCGAGAAGTTTGGCTTCGACAACTACATTCGCCTGTTTAAGGAAACCGATTTTCTCAAGTGGTTCATTAATACTGCTATTATGGGCCTGGCAACCGCCCTGTTCCAGACGATTTTCGTGCTGGCAATGAGCTACACCCTGTCCCGTCTGCGCTTCAAGGGCAGAAAGGGCCTGATGAACCTGATGCTGGTTCTGGGCATGTTCCCCGGCTTCCTCACTATGATTCTGATCTATAAGGTCTTCTCTGACATCGGCCTGACCATGCAGATGGCTCCTTTGGGTCTGATCATCGTCTACTGCGCTTCCTCCGGTATGGGCTACTACATCTCCAAGGGCTTCTTTGATACCATCCCCAAGACCCTTGACGAGGCCGCCCGTGTGGACGGTGCTACCCGTATGCAGGTGTTCTACAAGGTCATTATGCCGCTTTCCGGCTCCATTATCATCTATACCATTCTTATGGGCTTTATGGCTCCCTGGGGCGACTTCATGCTGGCCAGCTACCTCATTCATGAGAACAGCCAGGGCATGAGCGTGGCCGTTGGTATGTTTGAGTGGACCTCCAGAGCCAATCTGAATCAGAACTACACCATGTTCTGTGCGGCAGGCGTTGTGGTTGCAGTTCCTGTGACCACCGTGTTCCTGGCATTGCAGAAGTACTATGTTGAAGGCGTCACTGGCGGCGCAGTGAAAGGATAAGAGGTAGATATTATGGCAAGTGTCAAGTTAACCAATGTTAAGAAAGTTTATGATAACAATGTGGTAGCCGTTCAGGAATTCAACCTGGATATTGCCGATAAGGAGTTCATCGTCTTCGTTGGTCCTTCCGGCTGCGGTAAGTCTACCACTCTGCGTATGATCGCAGGCCTGGAGGATATCTCCGGCGGTACCGTTGAGATCGACGGCGTTGTGGTCAATGACCTGCAGCCCCGTGACCGCAACATCGCCATGGTCTTCCAGAACTACGCCCTGTACGCCCATCTGACCGTCTTGGAGAACATGGCTTTCTCCCTGCGACTGAAGAAGGTTCCTCAGGACGAAGTGTATGAGCGTGTTACCAAGGCCGCTGAAGTCCTGGGCATTACTGAGTACCTGCTGCGTAAGCCCCGCGCTCTGTCCGGTGGCCAGCGCCAGCGTGTTGCCATCGGCCGTGCCATGGTCCGTGACTCCAAGGTCTTCCTGATGGATGAGCCTTTGTCCAACCTGGACGCCAAGCTGCGTAACCAGATGCGTGCTGAGATCATTCTGCTGCGTCAGCAGCTGGATACTACTTTCATCTACGTTACCCACGACCAGACCGAAGCTATGACTCTGGGTGACCGCATCGTCATCATGAAGGACGGCTTCATCCAGCAGGTCGGCACTCCCGAGGAGGTCTTCGATCGTCCCGGCAACCTGTTTGTTGCTGAGTTCATCGGTGCGCCCAAGATGAATATCATGCGTACCAACCTGGTCAAGGAGAACGGCAAGTACTTTGTCACTCCCTTTGGCGCCAAGATTGAAGTGGACGGCGAAAACGGTCGCCTGCTGGCTGAGAAGAATGTTCAGGCCGGTGAAGTGTTGCTGGGCGTTCGTCCCGAGCATATTGACCTGGCTCCTGAGGCCGCTGAGAATACCATCAACGGCAACATCATGGTCAACGAAATGATGGGCTCCGAGCTGCATCTGCACGTGGCTGTCGATGGCACCAAGCTGATCGCCCGTACTCCCACTGTGGAACTGAGCCACGAGGAGCGTGTCCAGCTGAAGAACGGCCATCCCGTCCATCTGACCTTCCCCGGAAAGGTCATGTACTTCTTCGATCCCGAGACCGAGAAGAACCTGATCTACTAAGAAAAAGAAAGACGCCGGAAGCGAATTGCTTCCGGCGTCATTTTTGCGTTTATCGAAGAACAACGCTGGTCTGTGCGTCGATGGTCAGTTTTGTGCCTTCTAGCTTTGCGCTGCCCATGCCAACGATGGCAGCCAGGGTTTCAAAGGATAGGTCAGAAAGCTTCGACAGATCGACGGTGACAGCCTTTGTGGTGGTGTTGTGCAGCACCATGACAGTCTTTCCTTCATAAGTGGACAGGAAGCCGCCGACCTTCGATCCGGTGCCCTGGAGCGCATGGAAGGTGCCGTAGGCAATTTCAGGGTTTGCCTTGCGGATCATGATGAGCTTCTTGTAGTGGTTATACAGGCTCCGCCCATTGGCCAGCTGCTCTGCAACTGTGCCGTTGCTCTGCTTGGCTCCGTAATTGGCGCCGATGGGATCTCTGACGGTGTCGCCGTCACCCCACAGCATTGCAAGGCGGCGGTTGGCATCGGTGTTGGAACCGCCACGAGAGCCCAGTAGGCCGATCTCTTCGCCGTAATAGATGAAGGGGGAACCGGGGGTCAGGATAGACAGATTTGCCGCCACATAGGCCCGTCCGGACACCACAGTGAGGTATCCGGCAGCTCTGTCCATGTCGTGATTGGCGATGAAGGACATCAGCATGGCATCAGGACGCTTTTCCTGGATCTGCTCCAGGTAGGACTGGATGTACTGGGTATAGGTGTTCACATTACCTCCGGCGGAGGTGGCAGCAATCTTGCCATCGGCCTGAGACATGGAGAAGTTGAAGCAGTCGGTGGAGGAGTAGTAGGGGACTACCGCATTGTCACCGGACCAAACCTCGGCGACGGTGTAGATGTCGGGCTTAATGGCTCGAAGTTCAGCCATGTACCACTCCCAGAATTCCACATTCCGGGGTTCATCGCCGTAGTAGATGTACTTGGCGGCATCAAAACGGAAGCCGTCCACCCCCATGTCCAAATAGTACTTGGCAACGTCTACCATGGCCTGGCGGACATTGGGATTGTCAAAGTTCAGCTCCGGCATGTCGGTGGAGAAATTGCACTCGTAATACTGGTCGGTTCCGCTGATCTTACTGTAACTGGCGCCGTTTTTCTTTTTATCGACCCAGGTATAGTAGTCGTAGAATTCGTTCTCCGTGTTGCCGTTAACATGGGCGTCCACGAAGTTTTGGAACCATTTGCTGGACCGGGAGGTGTGGTTGATCACCAGGTCCAAAATGATCTGCACGTTGCGACTGTGGCACAGCTGAATCAGCTCCTGCAGATCCTCCATAGTGCCAAATTTGGGATCGATTTGATAGTAGTTGGTGGCGTCATACTTGTGATAAGTAGGGGAGGTGAAGATAGGGCTCAGCCAAATACCCTCCACGCCCAGGCTCAGGCCGGAGTTGGGATCGCCGTCATTGAGGTAGTCAAAGCGGTTGATGATGCCCCGCAGGTCGCCGATGCCGTCGCCGTTGGAGTCAGAGAAGGAACCGACGAAAATTTGATAGTAAACACGGGCGTTGCCGTTGTTTTCGGCACTGATGAGTCCGGTATCGTTGATGATCACTTCATTTCGTCCCATATCCAAGGGGTATTTTCCAGATACATCCAGGATGGGCTTGGACTCTGTGACCGGGATGCTCTGGTGAGGCTGGTTGGTCTCGACAGGGGCTTTGGTGCAGGCTGCAAAGGATGCCAGCATGGAGAATATAAGCAAAAAAAGGACAATTTGTTTCATGCGGCTTCTCCTGTCAGATCTTGTCTCCGTCTTTGTACAGCGCCTGGGTCAGTTCCTCCATGCGATCGATGGGGAAGGGAGGATTAGCAATGGGCTTCATGGCGATGCCCATGAGCTTGACAGGATTATCGTCGGCTGCCACCCGGTTGGAGCTCAAGTCGCCGCAGCGCTTGCAGCGATGGATGATGGCCCATTCGCCCTTGTTGCGGACCCAAACTGCGATAGGTTCCATGATGCCGCCGCAGTCGGATTCCCGGTCACCGGGCTCGATGTCCACATGGAGGCTGGAAAGACAGTAGGGGCAATGGTTTCTATGGTCGCTGGATGCGCCCTCCGGCACCACCAGACGCCCGCAGTTGCGGCATTCAAAGCTTTCTTCGCAGGCATGGGTCTTATAATAGCCCTTTTCAAAGGACATTCTCTTATTCTCTCGATTCATAGGAAGGCTCCTTTCTCAAAATCCACAATATTATACCACAATTTTTGTTGTTTCGCAATATGGCAATTGCATTGATTTGTGCCATGTGGTAGAATGGAGAAAAGAAATGGGGGAGCGCTATGCTTGATTTATTGACAAGAGCCGGTGCCTTTGTGGCCATCATCATTTTGGGTATGCTGCTGCGCAGGATCGGATTGTTCCGGGAGGATGACTTCCGGGTCCTGTCGAATATTGTGATCAAAATCACCCTGCCGGCTGCCATTATCACCAGTTTTTCTCAAAATCAGATCCAGGCGGACATGCTGATGCTGGCGCTTTTGGGTTTCGGCGGTGGCGTGATCTACATGGTCTGCGGATACCTTCTTAACTGCAGACGGGAAAAGCAGTGGCGAGCCTTTGGCGTGCTGAACCTGCCGGGCTATAACATCGGTGCTTTTGCGTTGCCCTTTACCCAAAGCTTTTTGGGACCCATCGGTGTGGTGGCCACCTGTCTGTTTGACACCGGTAATGCCTTCATCTGCCTGGGCGGCTCTTACAGTGTGGCAACCATGATCCAGGACGGTAGCGGATTTTCTATGAAGCGTCTGCTGAAAGCTATGGGAAAATCGGTACCCTTTCTCTGTTATTTGATTGTTGTGCCGCTGAACTTGCTGCAGATTAGACTCCCCAATGTGGTCCTTCAGTTTGCAGGCATAATTTCCAACGCCAATGCCTTTATGGCCATGCTGGCCATCGGCGTGGGCTTCAAACTTAGCGGTGACCGCGGCCAGATTGGCACCATTGTGAAGATGCTGCTGGTGCGATACGCAGTTGCGGTGGCCCTGGCGGCCTGCTTCTACTTTCTGCTGCCATTCTCCCTTGAGGTGCGGCAGACCCTGGTGATCCTCTGCTTTGCGCCCATCGGTGCAGCTGTTCCGCCCTTTACCCGGGAGCTGGGTGGAGATGTAGGACTGTCGTCTGCCATCAATTCCATTGCCATTGTCTGCTCCATTGTCTTTATGGTCACGCTCCTGGGCATTATGCTGTAAAAAGATCCGACAGAGTTTTCTCTGTCGGATCTTTTTATATAATTTGGCTGGCAATCAGCTGACGGATGTCCTCTGCAACCTCTATGTCGGCAGGTACGGCAGCCAGGAGCGCCTCTTTTTCATAGCGGCAACCCTGGAACGCCGGCTCCAAAACAGGGGACACCGACCAGTCCATGGAGTCAGAGTAGACCTTGGCATTGCAGACCATACCGTTTTCCACCTGCAGGCAGATCTGAATGCTTCCCCAGGCAAACCGATCCTCAAACTCGGCAGAGAAGGGGAGCTTCTGACCGTAATTCCATTCCCAGCTTGCATTACGCTGTCGCAGCTTTTCAATGTATTCCCGGTCAAAATCGGCATCATTCATGACGGTCATGGGCTTGTCGTAGACCTTGGCGAAAGCCTTGGCCATGGCCTGCTTCATGGATTCAATGGTGATCTCGGGATTCAGCTCCGTCAGATTCACCACACGGCTGCGGACGGAGTCCACACCTTTGGCTTGCAGCTTGGCCTTGGAGGGATTCAGATAGCGGCCCAGCTTGGCCATGTCTACATTGACCAGTAGGGTACCGTGGTGGTAAGCCTTACCTTCGTGCTTGAAGAAGGCGTTACCGGAAAACTTCCGGCCCTCGGCCAGTACATCGTTTCGTCCTGAACGCTCTGCATTCAAGCCCAGCATGGACACAGCCTCTGCGATGACAGAGAACTGCCGGTCCAGGTCATATTCCGCTTGGGGAACTAGGAAAGTAAAGTTCAGATTGCCCAAATCATGGAACACAGCGCCTCCACCGGAGAGACGACGGGCCAACAAACCACCCTCCTCAGAAAGAAGTGTGGTTCTGCATTCTTTCCATGCGTTCTGATTCTTGCCAATGACAACGGTATTCTGGTTTTGCCAAAGGAAGAGGATGCAAGCATCCTCTTCCACGGTTTCCATCAAATATTGTTCGGTAGCAAGATTCAGATAAGGATCAAAACTATTACCTTCGTACAGTTTGATCTTATTTATCATGCCTGGTAACGAACGATGGGGGTACGGGTAGCACGCACGTCATCAGGACGGGTGATGGGCATGTGGTGGGGAGCACCATGCATGTACTCGGGATCCTTGAAGCCCAGTTCGTACAGGCTGCGGAATACATCGGCGGCCCAGTCCAGGGTCTCCTTGGACTCGGTCTCGGTGGGCTCCAGCATCAGTGCCTCGTGGACGATCAGGGGGAAGTACATCGTGGGAGGATGCATACCGTTGTCGATGAGGGACTTGGCAACGTCCATAGCGGAAACGCCGGTCTCCTTCATGTACTTGCTGAGGTCCAGAACGAACTCGTGCATGCAGATACGATCGAAGGCGGGAGTGAAGGTGCCCTTAATGCGCTCCTGCAGGTAGTTGGCGTTCAGAACAGCGTTCTTTGCAGCCTCGGGGATGCCCATCTTGCCCAGGCTCATAACGTAGGTCAGAGCCTTGATCACAACCAGGAAGTTACCGGCAAAAGCCTTGACCTGGATGGAATCGCCGCCGTCCATCATCTTGGACTTGGGCATGAACTGAGCCAGGTGAGCCTTGCAGCCAACAGCACCGGCGCCAGGGCCACCGCCACCGTGAGGAGTGGAGAAGGTCTTGTGCAGGTTGGAGTGGATGCAGTCGAAGCCCATGTCACCGGGACGGACAACGCCCATAACAGCGTTCAGGTTAGCACCGTCGTAGTAGCACTGGCCACCGGCCTCGTGGACCAGACGGGTGATCTCCAGAATGTTCTCGTCGAAGATACCGACGGTGTTGGGGTTGGTCAGCATCAGGCCGGCGGTGTCCTCACCCAGAACAGCCTTCAGAGCTTCCAGATCGACACAGCCGTTGGGAGCGGAGGGGATGTTCACGATGGTGAAGCCACACATAGCGGCGGTAGCGGGGTTGGTGCCGTGAGCGGAGTCGGGAACGATGATCTTGGTACGCTTGAAGTCGCCACGGGACTCATGGTACTGCTTGATCAGCATAACGCCGGTGAACTCGCCGTGAGCGCCGGCAGCGGGCTGGAAGGTGCAGGAATCCATGCCGAAGATCTCGTTGAAGTACTTCTCAGCAACATCCAGAGCCTCCTGGCAGCCTTCCACAGTGTGCTTGGGGGCCAGGGGGTGCACGCCGGTGAAGCCGGGCAGAGCAGCCATCTCTTCGTTGACGCGGGGATTGTACTTCATGGTGCAGGAGCCCAGAGGATAGAAACCGTCGTTGACGCCGTGGACCTGCTTGTTCAGCTCCGTGTAGTGGCGGCTCACATCGACTTCGCTGATCTCGGGCAGCTTGGGTGCGCTGGTACGAACCAGGGAAGCGGGCATAGCGACTTCCTCGACATCGCAAGCGGGCAGATACTGCATGCCACGACCGGGAACGCTTCTTTCAAATACGAGCTTCATTATGCGCACACCTCCTTCACGATGGCAACGGTTCTGTCGAGATCGGCCTTGGTGACCTTCTCGGTGCAGCACCACAGGATGCCCTCTTCGATCTGCAGACCGCCCAGAATGTTGGCGTTCTCCAGAGCCTTCAGGACTTCCTCAGCCTTGGGCATCACGGTAACAAATTCATGGAAATACTCGCCGGTGAACTTCAGGGAGACACCGGGAATCTTGCACAGTTCGTTGGCCAGGTAATGAGCCTTAGCCATGGACTGCTTGGCAGCCTGAGTCATGCCCTGGGGACCCATGGCAGAAACATAGACGCCGGCAGTCAGAGCGCACAGAGCCTGGTTGGAGCAGATGTTGGAGCTGGCCTTCTCACGACGGATGTGCTGCTCACGAGCCTGCAGAGCCAGGCAGAAAGCGCGGCGGCCTTCGGTATCGACGGTCTCACCGACGATACGGCCGGGCAGCTTACGCAGATGCTTGTTCAGGGTTGCCATGTAGCCCAGGTAGGGACCACCGTAGCTCAGGGGCATGCCCAGAGGCTGTGCTTCACCGACAGCAACGTCAGCGCCGCACTCAGCGGGGGTCTTCATGATAGCCAGGGCGATGGGGTTGCAGCCCATGACATACATAGCGCCGGCCTCGTGGACCAGCTTGCCCAGCTCCTCAGCCTCTTCGAACTGGCCTAAGAAGTTGGGCTGCTGAACATAGAAGGAAGCGATATCGGCACCCAGCATTTCCTTCAGGGCAGCCATATCGGTCTTGCCATCCTTGGCGGGGACGATACGCATCTCATCACCGGTGCCGTAGCAGTAGGTACGGATGGTGTTGATGACTTCGGGGTTGGTGGTAGCGGAAACCAGGGTGACCTTGCGCTTACGGTCGCGGCACATAGCAGCAGCCTCAGCGGCAGCGGTGGCGCCGTCGTAAACGGAAGCGTTGGAAACGTCCATGCCGGTCAGCTCACAGATGATGGACTGATACTCGAAGATGGACTGCAGAATGCCCTGACTCATCTCAGCCTGGTAGGGAGTGTAAGCGGTCAGGAACTCTTCCTTAGCGGGAACATACTTGACAATGGAGGGGATGAAGTGGTCGTAAGCACCGGCGCCACGCAGCACAACGGGGAACACATGGTTCTTGGCTGCCATAGCGGCAACAGCACGGCCGACTTCCAGCTCGCTCATGCCTTCGGGGATGTTCAGGTCGCCGTCATTCAGGAGCATTTCCTGGGGAACGTCCTTGTACAGATCCTTAAAGTCTTTCAGGCCAATGGCCTTGAGCATTTCAAGCCGCTCCTCCTGGGTGGAAGGAATGTAGCTTGCCATCGATTAGCCCTCCTCGGCGCAGAAAGCCTCGTAAGCGGCGGCGTCCATCAGCTCTTCGGAAGCGGTGATCTTCTCGACCTTGATGATCCAAGCGCCGTAGGGATCGGAGTTCAGAGTCTCGGGAGCGTCAGCCAGCTCTTCGTTGATCTCAACGACAACGCCGGTAACGGGGGAGTTGACATCGGAAACAGCCTTGACGGACTCGACGTCGCCGAAGGACTCACCAGCGGTGACCTCGTCGCCGACCTCGGGCAGGTTGATGAACACGACGTCGCCCAGAGCGTCCTGAGCAAAGTCAGAGATACCGATGACGGCGATGTCGCCTTCCATCTTGATCCACTCGTGGTCCTTGGTATACTTCAGTTCAGCGGGGAAATTCATAGTAATTACCTCCAAAAAATAATATGTGATGTTGATATTTATCCGTCTTTGACGGCTAAATGATGTTGTTATGGTAGGGCCGCCGTTGATGACGGCCCCTGTATAGACGATACTTAATGATTACAGAACGGCCTTGCCGAAGGGAGGATCGTTCTGGATCATGTGCTTGGCAACGACTTCAGCCTTCAGCTTCTTGCCACGGACGTCGACATAGACGATGTCGCCGGTCTGGGGATTGCCAGCGATGCAGGCGAAACCGATGGAACGCTTGCCGGTGGTCTCCTGGCGGTTGCCATTCTCGTCGAAGTTCCAGTAGGGAACCATGGTGCCGGAGGTGATCCAGCCAGCCTTCTGGTCGTCCTTGTAGATCTCCATGCCGGCACGGATGACACCGCGGTCAACCAGGCGGATGGGAACGATCTTGGTGGTCAGGTTGGCCTTCTGGTCTTCCAGCAGAGCCTTGCCCAGGAACTCGCCCTTCTCTTCAGCGAAGCTGACAGCGAAACGGGACAGGGGGACGGAGAAGATCTTGATCTCAGAGCCATCGGGGGTATCCTCGCCCATCTCATGGCCGTACAGGGGCAGGCCGGCTTCCAGACGCAGGGTGTCACGGGCGCCCAGAGCGATGGGAGCAGCACCCAGCTCGATCAGGCGGTTCCACAGCCACACGGCCTCAGCGCTCTCGATGAACAGCTCGTAGCCGATGGGCTCACCGGTGTAGCCGGTACGGGACAGCCAAACCTTGCGGCCTTCCATCATGGCAAAGCCCAGGTCGTTCTTCTTGGGACCAACGGGGACCTCGCCGCCGATCAGCTGGCTCAGGATCTTGTCGGTGTCGGGACCCTGGACAGCGATGGAAGCGCACTTGTCGGTCATGTTGGTGACGGTGCAGTTGTACTCGGGCAGGATGGTGGCAAAGTGAGCCAGGTCCTTGTCGGTGTTGGAGGCGTTGACAACCAGCATGTAGTTGTCTTCGTTGTACATGTAGACGTAGGCATCATCCACAGCGCCACCGGTGGTGTTGGGGATCATGCAGTACTGAGCGCGGCCGGGCTTGACAGCGGCCACGTTGCTGGACAGAACACGCTGCATGAAGGCCAGGCGATCGGGGCCCTCAATCAGCAGACGGCCCATGTGGGACACGTCGAAGATACCGCACTTGCTGCGGCAGGTCAGGTGCTCGGTAACGATACCGGCGGGGTACTGGATGGGCATTTCCCAGCCACCGAAGTCAACCATCTGACCGCCAGCAGCCAGGTGTGCTTCGTAGAGCTGAGTACGCTTGAGTTCGCTCATTGTATGTTCCTCCTAAAAGTTGATTATGTAATTAGATTCCGGCCTTTTCCAGAATGATGGGGACGTTCTTCTCGGCGCCGATGGCCATGATGTGGACACCGGGGCAGATGTTCTCTTCCTTGATCTTAGCGACCATTTCGGCAGCCATCTCGATACCAAGCTTCATGGGCAGACCCTTGACGCCGGTAGCCTTGCCTTCTTCAGCGGCAGCGGCCAAACGGTCGATCATGTCCTGGGGCACATCGATGCCGGGGACATTCTGGTTCATGAACTTGGCCATACCGGCAGCCTTCAGGGGGATGATACCGGCCATGATCGGCACATTGATGCCGGCGGCGTAGACATGGTCCATGAAGCGCTTCAGGGTGTCGATATCGAAGATGCCCTGGGTCTGGATGTAGCAGGCGCCGGCTTCGACCTTCTGACGCAGCTTGTTGAGCTGCAGGAAACGGGGGTCATAAACGGGGGTAACGGAAGCACCCTTGAAGAACTTGGGAGCGCCGCCCACCAGCTCGTTGCCGCCGCAGTCCTTACCGGTAGCTTCCATTTCGGACAGCATCTTCAGGATGCCAACGGAATCCAGGTCGTAAACGGGCTTGGCATTCTTGCAGTCGCCGACGACGAGATGGTCGCCGGTCAGAGCCAGCATGGTGTCGATGCCAAAGGAGGCAGCGGACAGGATGTCACCCATGATGGCCATACGGTTGCGGTCACGGCCGGTGATCTGCAGGATGGGCTCCACGCCGTGCAGCTTCAGCTGAGCGCACAGACCCAGGGAAGAAGCCTTCAGGCAGGCAGACTGCATATCGGTGACGTTGACACCGTGGACCTTACCCTTCAGAAGCTCAGCGACTTCCAGGGCCTCAGTGAAATCATAACCTTTGGGCGGAGCCATCTCCGCGGTAATGCCGAACTGGCCATTACGCAATACTTGCTCTAACTGACTCATTATTTCTTCTCCCTCAGATTGATATGTCTGGGATATGCAACATCGGCATAACCCTTGTCGTTACGGGTCTGACCCAGCTTGTCCACCTGGCCCAGGGCAACCATACGGTTGTAGATGGCAATCCAGGCGCACTCGTTTTCGGGGTTGACTTCGCACTTGCCGTTCTTCTGGCCGCCGCAGGGGCCGTTGACCAGGCTCTTGGCGCACATGGTAATGGGGCAGATGCCGCCGGTGGTGCCCAGGACGCAGTCGCCGCACATCTTGCAGTATTCATTGAAGATGCCGACACGCTCCACCTGGCCCAGGAACATGGTGTTGTTGGAAGGGTAGATGGGCAGCTGGACATTGTCTGCCACGGTCTGAACGCCGTCACCGCAGGCCATGCCAACGATGGCTTCAGCGCCGGAGTCCTTGATGACCTTGGTGTCTTTCTTGACCAGCAGCTTGTGGCAGCACTCATCGGGCAGGACGGTAGCGACCACTTCAAAGCCTTGCTCTTCCAGGAATGCCTTCATCTCCTGGACTTCCTTCTCGCCGCCGGTCTGGCAGGCAGCGGCACAGTTTGCGCAGCCGACAATGGCGACCTTGTGGACGCCCTGCAGCATGGCAAGCAGTTCTTCACGGGGTTTCTTACTTGTGATGATCATGTTTGCATCTCCTTGTCAGTTTTACATGGAAAAAGGCACAAAACCGCGTACGGTTTTGTGCCTTCGCTAGGATACCTGAGAGATTCCCTGTATAAACAGGTTGCACCTTCGGTGTACGCTTACGCCGTACTTTACGAAGCATCGTCATGACCCGGTCCTTTTGCCTGAGAGATTTTGCTTTCCCCTTCGGCTCCGTATTTTTGCGGTCTCTCCCGAGTCAATCATCCGATATATTCAGTTAAAAAGGCATAAAACCACACACTAGAAAGATACCATATTTTCCGTTTTCCGTCAAGCATTTTTTATATATAGTGATGCTTTTTCCGGGGCAAAATATGGATTTGAGAAAAGGCACGGTCAAATGCCCTGCTGGATGCCGGAAATTATGCGGATGACCATCCGTTCGGCCTCCTGAGTCAGCTGCTCCAAACTCAATTCCAGCTTGCCTGCAAACCATTCCCGGTACAGATTCACAAGGCCGCCGGCGCAGAAACGGATGGTCAGCTCGTACAGCCTGTGATCGCCAAAACCGAAGACAGATTCATGCTGTAGCATGTGATCCGTCACAAGCCGCACCAGCTCCTCCTGCATCATTTGGGCAGCGCTGGAATTCATCACCTTGCGGCAGAATTCCATGTCTTCCTCCAGGTAATCCTGGATCCGTTTCAGCATGGTATGAGGGACTTCACTCAGCGGCCTTGGTTCCTCTGCCAGGGCCTGGCGGATGGTGGAGAAGATGCCATGGATCAGATGGTGGATTACATCCGGAACATCAGAAAAATGGGCGTAGAAGGTACCACGATTGATCTGCGCCCGGCTGACAACATCTGTGACCGTGATCTTATCCAGGGGCTTCTCGGATAACAGATCCGCAAGAGCGGAAATGATCAGTTTCTTTGAGCGGATGGCACTGCGATACTCTGCCTTTGCCATAATTTCCTCCTACAAAATCGTACATTTTTTCTTAATGTGTTCAAAATCATGTATGCGCCATAATTTTGTTGATTGCGTATGCTTGATGATATATATTATAATTGTCATATGTACAAAAATCAATAGTTGTTGAATTTTAGTTTAAGGAGGAATGGCCATGAACAGCAAACCAACCGGCAGTTTCTTTGAGCGTATTGCTGCCGTTATCGTTGGCAAGCGGGGTATCATTTTTCTCGTTTATATTGGAGCCATAATTTTCAGCCTCTTTTCCATGAACTGGGTGCAGGTAGAAAATGATGTGACAAACTATCTTTCTGAGGATACGGAGATCCGTCAGGGCCTGGAGGCCATGACCGGAAATTTTACGGTTTACTCCATGGCCCAGGTCATGATCAAAAATGTGACCTACGAAACGGCTGTTGAGATCAGTGAGCAGATCGCAAAGATTGAGGGTGTTACGGCTGCTATGATTACCAATGATGAGCAGCACTATAAGGATGCCTGTGCGCTCATTGATGTGAATTTCGCCGGCATCGACGGCAGTGAGGTTAGTAAGAATGCGCTGGCCCAGATCCGGGAAACCATTGCCGGCTATGACACTTTCATCTATACCACCATTGCCACGGATCTTAATGCCATGCTGGCGGAAGAAATGCTGGTGATCTTCATTGTAGCATCCATTATCATCATTGTGGTGTTGACACTGACTTCCCGGTCCTATGCGGAGGTGGCGGTGCTGCTGACCACCTTCGGCGTGGCTGCGGTGCTGAATATGGGCACCAACTTCCTTTGCGGCAAGATCAGCTTTATCTCCAATTCCATCGCCGTGGTGCTGCAGCTGGCCCTGGCCATTGACTATGCCATCATTTTGTGCCACCGCTACTGCGATGAAAGAGAGCATATGCCGGCAAAAGATGCTGTCATCGCTGCCCTCAGTAAGGCCATTCCGGAGATTAGTGCATCGTCCCTGACCACCATCTGCGGTCTGTCTGCGCTGGGATTTATGGGCTTCAAGATTGGCCTGGATATGGCCATTGTGCTGATCAAGTCAATTCTCCTCAGTCTGCTGTCTGTTTTTACACTGATGCCGGGCCTGCTGATGCTGTTTGCACCACTGATGGAGAAGACGAAGCACAAGAAACTGCTGCCCAACATGAACTTCCTGGGTAAGTTTGCGGTGAAGGCCCGCCGTGTGCTGCCGGTGATCTTTGTACTGGTGCTGATTGGTGCTTGTTATCTATCCTCGCAATGTCCTTTTACATATAGCATGAATGATATCAAGACCGCCAAAATGTCCGAGGATCAGGTGGCTTATTTTGAAATCAAGGATACCTTCGGCACCAACAATATGGTGGCATTGGTGGTGCCTGTAGGCAATTACAAGGCAGAAGCTTCCATTTTGGAGGAACTGAATCAGTACCCCGAGGTCAAGAGCACCATGGGTCTTGCCTCCATCGAGGCCATCGGTGGTTATCGCCTTGGCGATGCGCTGACAGCCCGTCAGTTCTCGGAACTGATCGGCCTGGACTATGAGGTGGCACTGGCGCTGTATACCATGCATGCGGCAGAATATAGCCAGTTTGGAGATATCATCACCGGCATGAACGAATATACCGTCCCTTTGTTTGATATGTTCATGTTCCTGAAGATCCAGATGGAAAATGCCAACATCGATATGTCCGGTATTGCCGGCGACGAGATGGGCGGCATGCTGGAGCAACTGGAGATGGCCAAGGAACAGATGCAGAGTACCGAGTACAGCCGCATGGTGGTCTATCTGAACCTTCCCGAGGAAGGGGAGCAGACCTATGCCTTCCTTCAGACTATCAGGGATGTGATCGGAAAGTACTACGACGGCGACTACTATGTGGTGGGCAATTCCACCAGCTCCCGAGACCTGGCAACCTCCTTTGAGACGGATAACCTGGTGATCTCCATTCTGTCCACGGTGTTCGTCATCATTGTGCTGTTGTTTACCTTCCAGTCAGCTGGTCTGTCCGTGCTGCTGATCATTGTGATTCAGGGTAGTATCTGGATCAATTTCTCTTATCCGACCCTGGTGAACCAGCTCCTGTATTTCCTGGGTTATTTGATTGTGCAGGCGCTGCAGATGGGAGCAAATATCGACTACGCTATTGTTATTTCCAGCCATTACCAGGAGAAAAAAGCCTATATGCCCCATAAGGAGGCCATTGTACAGGCTGTCAGCTCCGCATTCCCCACAGTCTTTACTTCCGGCACCATCATGGCATCGGCCGGTATTCTCATCGGCAATATGTCTGCCCAGCCAGTTGTTTCCATTATGGGTCTGTGCATCGGAAGAGGCACAATTATTTCCATTTTCCTGGTGCTGTTGGTTCTGCCGTCCATACTGGTGCTGGGTGACTCCATCATCAACAGAACCAAATTCCGCCTTCCCATTCAAACTGCCCGTCAGGCCAATAGCCAGGGTACGATCCGTGTCAGCGGCTACCTGCGCGGTAATGTCAGCGGTAACCTGGAAGGCAATTTCCAGGGTGTTATCCGGGGTAGCCTGGATGCTATGATCTCCCCGGAAACGGAAATTATAAAGGAAGGAGGCAGCGATCATGAATAAACTTTTGAGGAAAATGGTTGCTGTCCTTCTGTGTGTCTGCCTGCTCTCTTGCGGATTGCCCGCTGCTTTTGCGGACACGGAATGGATCGAGATTGACTCCCTGGAGGCGTTTATTGAATTTGCCGAAAATTGCCGCCTGGACAGTTTCAGCCAGGACAAAACCTTCCGATTGACTGCCGATATTGACTTAACAAACACGGATTTTGACGGGATTCCCATTTTTTGCGGCACTTTTGACGGTGCATTCCATAAAATCAGCGGTTTGTCTGTCAATGCTGCCGGCTCTGTGATGGGCCTTTTCCGCTATGTGCAGACCGGCGCGACGGTGAAGAATTTGACTGTGGAGGGTGCTGTTTCTCCTGCTGGTTCCAGGCAGAATGTGGGTGGAATCGCCGGCAGCAACGGCGGTACCATCGAACATTGCACCTTCCTGGGTAGCGTCAGCGGCGCGGAAAATGTGGGCGGCATTGCCGGAATCAACCTGGAAGGCGGCACTATTCGTGGCTGTTCGACTTACGGTAATGCCAGCGGTAAGCACTTTGTGGGCGGCATCACGGGCGCCAACAATGGGCTTGTAGAAAACTGCATCAACCGGTCTGCTGTGAATACCACCGCCCAGCAAAATGATACGGGTCTTTCTGATATTACCCTGGACTCCTTGCTGAATTCTGAATCCCAGGTGACCGCCACCGATATTGGCGGCATTGCCGGCCTATCCAACGGACAGATTGTTGGTTGCAAGAATTGGGGCAGCGTTGGCTATCAGCATATGGGCTATAATGTGGGCGGTATCGTGGGCCTGCAGTCGGGTTATGTGGCTAATTGTGAAAACTTCGGTCCCGTCCTTGGCCGTAAGGAAGTTGGCGGCATTGCGGGACAGCAGGAGCCTGAGGTGCGGTTGCATTATTCCACCGATACCTTGCAGATTTTGAAAGAACAGGTTGCAGATCTGTCGCTGAAGATCCACGAGGCATCTGATCATGTGGATGCCAATGCAGTACAAATTAAGAATCTGCTGGAAAAGTTAGAGAAGCATGTAACAAACATCGAAAAATCCATCGATAAGATTGAGAAAATCGCAGAAGATCCCACACTGGAAGATCTGAGAACCATTTTGGATCTACTGGAATCGGTGCAGGACAGCCTGGCTGGAATCGAAAAGACTTTGGACAGCCTTGCTGCTGCCATCGACAAAACCGCCACCGATCTTTCTACTGATATGGATGCCATTAGTCATCAACTGGCTGAGATCGAAAATACCCTCAATCATGCAGAAGACGGTGTAGGTGGCAACTTTTTCGATATCTCCGACCAGGATACACCGGAAGATCTGACCAGCAAAGTGGAAAATTGCCGAAATTATGGTAGCATCCAGGCGGATCTGACTGCCGGTGGTATCGTCGGTTCCGTGACCTTTGAAAATGACCTGGACCCGGAAGGCGATATTACGGTTGAAGGCGATGCAACGCTGAATGCTGCAGGAAGTGTCCGCTCTGTGATCTTGTTCTGTGAAAACTTTGGCCAGATTTGTGTCAAGACGATGTATGCTGGTGGCATTGTTGGCCGGGTTTCTATCGGTCTAGTGAAGGAATGTATCAACACCGGCATGCTGGAGAATGATGCTGCTGATTATGTGGGCGGCATCGCCGGCGCTTCTGACGGTTATATCCGTTCCTGTCTGGTCAAGTGTGCTGTGTCTGGCGAACAGTATGTGGGCGGCATCGCTGGTTCCGCCTGTGTTGTCACGGATTGTCAGAGTATGGTATCCCTGGATGGAACGGAGCAAATTGGCGGCATCCTGGGTTGTTTGAGTGAAAAACGCACCGATGTGGATGAACCGGTGAAGGATAATCTCTATTTGCGAATGGAGCAAGACTTTGGAGCAATTGATGGCATCAGCTATTCCGGTATGGCGCAGGGTCTTAGCTTGGCAGATTTTCTGTCGCTTCAGGCTGAAGACAGCATTTTCCGCACGGTTACTGTTACTTTCCTAGCTGACGGTATCGTTGTGTATCAAAAAGAGTTGCCCACCGGCAGCTCATTTACCGACGTACCGGCTGTGCCTGTAAAGCAGGGCGTCACCGGTCACTGGGCAGGTTTGGAAATGGCAGACTTTGACTGCCTACTCTTTGATTTGACCATTCTCGCCGATTATATCAGCCATCACACGGTCATTCAAAGTGAACAAGCTTCCCAAAGTGGCAGACCAATTCTGCTGTTGCAGGGTGACTTTGCCGTTGGTGCTTCGCTTTCCGTTACTGCGCTGCAGGATCTTCCTAACCTGCAGGATGGCGTGCAATTCATGGAAGGCTGGGTACTGCACACGGAACATTGTCTGACCCGGCAGACCGGTCGTCTGCTGATTCCGGACGATGCGGAAACTGATCACTTGGCAATCCTGGTGCGGGATAAGGACGGCAATTGGGTTCGCATAGAACATCGTATCGATGGCAGTTATATCGTATTTTCCATGTCTGAGGGTGAGGATGCCGTTGCACTGGTACAAATGCCGCAGAAGTGTCTTTCCACAGGAACGGTGATCCTGCTGTCTGCGTTGGGTGTGCTGATTGCAGGCGCTGCGATAGCCATCTGTGTGTCTGTTTCCCGCCGAAAGGAAAGAAAAGCGAAGCATGCAGAAGAAACAAATGCATAAAAATAGCAGGGTGTCAGTTGACACCCTGCTTTTTCCTTTACAGATCCATCGCCGGATTCATGCGATAAATATTCTTATGATCCAGTTTTTCACGCAGAAGCTGAATGGCCTCGCCAAAGCGCTGGAAATGGACGATCTCCCGCTGACGCAGGAATTTGATCACATCGTTCACATCCGGGTCGTCGGACAGTCGCAGGATGTTGTCATAGGTGGTCCGAGCCTTTTGCTCAGCAGCCAGATCCTCTGTCAGATCCGTGATGGGATCGCCTTTTACCTGCATGGTGGCAGCGGTCCAGGGAGTGCCCGAAGCAAAGGTAGGGTAGACCCCAACGGTATGATCGACAAAATACTGCTCAAAGGGCGTGCCCTCGATGTCTTTTGTTTTCAGATTCCGGGTCAGCTGGTGTAGGATGGCACCCACCATGTCCAGATGTCCCAGTTCCTTCGTGCCGATGTCCGTCAACAGTCCCTTCAGTTCGTCAAAGGGCATAGAGTATCGTTGGGACAGATAGCGCAGAGAAGCACCCAATTCGCCGTCCGGGCCGCCATATTGGGAAATGATGATTCCGGCAAGCGTGGGATTGGGCTTATCGATCTTTACCGGGTATTGCAGCTTTTTTTGATAGACAAACATAGGCGACCTCCTTACTTGTGGCTGTATTCCCAGGGCCAGGGATCATCCAGCCAGTTATAGCCCTCCTGGCAATTTGGGATGCCGTGGGCCATGGGGCCATGATTTTTAGCGTATTCCATCATGGCGTCATGGTAAATTCTCTGATACTGCCGATATAGCTCCAGCGCCTCCTTGTCATCCCGGTGGGTATCCAGGTACAGTGCCAGTTCCTGCAGCGCAAAGCCCAGGGTTTGCAGCTCCGTTTTGGGCGTAACGGGTTTTTCCTCCGTATTCACCATGTCCATAAAGGGTAGATCCAGGCCGGGATACAGAGTGCCCCGGACCAGGGCCATGCGGGCCGTATATTTGGGTGGATCCTCCATTTGGAAGGGAACATAGGGTGTGGCCAGAGGGGCCATGGCCGGCAGTCGGCCCTCTTTTCCGGATTGTTTACCGTTCAAATGTCATACCTCCTTCAAACTTTGTCGTTCGCTGTCATTCTATGCTGACGAGAGATGGATGTGCGCCGTAAGTCATTTGCGGACGAGCGCGGGCATAGCATTGGACGAGGTGTTTTCAATGAGAAGTTCTGATTACTTGAAACGTTTTTGGCCGATTTACCTGGCTACAGCGATCCTCTGCCTGGCGGCTACCCTGGCTGCTGATAGAACAATTACCACCATTGCGCAGAACGTTCCAATTCCCCGTTACCAAACCATCATCATCGATGCCGGTCATGGGGGAGAGGATGGAGGTGCCATTTCCTGTTCCGGAAAACCGGAAAGTCAATTTAATTTGGAAATTGCACTGCGGCTGCGGGACTTGTGTCATCTGTTAGGTTATGATACCTGCATGATCCGCACGACGGACATTTCTGTCTATACGGAAGGCAAGACCATCGCTGCCAAAAAAGCCTCTGATCTGCGCCAAAGGGTGCGAATTGTCAATACAACAAATCGTGGAATCCTGATTTCTATTCACCAAAATACCTTTTCTGACAGCCGCTACGATGGTGCACAGGTATTTTATGCCCCCACTGAGGGCAGCCGTGAACTGGCAGACATTCTGCAGGAAAACATGATTGCAGGAATCAATCCAGGCTCTCACAGGCAGAGCAAACCGGCCAATAATGTGTATCTCATGCAGCATATTTCCCGTGTCGGTGTGCTGGTGGAATGCGGGTTTTTGTCAAATCCGGAGGAAGAAGCAAGGCTGCAAACTGCGGAATATCAAAAGAAGATATGCTGTGTCATTGTATCGGGACTTTCGCAGTATATAAATGCTTGACTAGCAAACAAATGATTGATATAATATAGAAAATTGTCAAATGTGAGGTTCGGTCTTATGGCAAAGACAAAAACCGTATTTTATTGCACTGCCTGTGGCAATGAGACTCCCAAATGGCAGGGAAAGTGCCCGGCCTGCGGTGCATGGAATACTTTGGAAGAGCATGTGGAGCGACCGGCCGCACCAGGCAGAGTCAAGAGCGCACCCATCGGCGAACGCCGTAGCCCCAAGCCCATCAGCCAGGTGGACAGCGGTGATGAGATCCGCTTTTCTACCGGTATGGGGGAACTGGATCGAGTCCTGGGCGGCGGTGCGGTAGCAGGCAGCCTGGTGCTGGTGGGTGGTGCTCCGGGTATCGGTAAGTCCACACTTCTGCTACAGATCTGCAATGCCCTGTGCGGGGAACGGAAGGTGCTGTATATTTCCGGTGAGGAAAGCGAGCGGCAGTTAAAGCTGCGAGCCCAGCGTTTGGGCGTTGCGCCTGAGAACCTGTACATTCTGGCAGAAAACAGCCTGGCCGATATCCTGGCCTCAGTGGAACAGGAAAGTCCGGATATTCTGATCGTGGACTCCATTCAGACCCTCTATAACGAAGATAATGACTCTGCGCCCGGTTCCGTATCTCAGGTAAAAGATTGCACGATGACCATGATGCACCTGTCAAAATCCCAGGGCATTACGGTATTTGTGGTCGGGCATATCAATAAAGACGGTGCCATTGCCGGACCTAAGGTGCTGGAACATATGGTAGACTGCGTTTTGTATTTTGAAGGCGATGCAAGTACATCGTATCGCATCTTGCGCGCTGCAAAAAACCGTTTCGGCTCTACCAATGAGATCGGCGTTTTTGAAATGGCGGACAGGGGACTGGTGCAAGTTCCAAATCCTTCCCAAATGCTGCTGGAAGGCCGCCCGGAAGGTGCCTCCGGAACATGTGTTGCCTGCGTTATGGAAGGAAC
>JAZUBW010000088.1:0-2244 GCA_045638785.1 Faecousia sp. | reverse complement strand
GGCCTTCTCCTTGTCGGCGGCCAGCTCGTCGATCATCCACTGGGGAACATGGACACCGGCCACGTTGTTGTTCATGAACTTGGCCATGCCGGCGGACTTGGGAATGATGACACCCAGCTGCACGGGCTTGCCAAACTGCTTGGCACGCTCCATGAAGGCGATGAACTTCTCGGGCTCGAAGACGGCCTGAGTCTGGAAGTACTCAGCACCGGCCATGACCTTGCGCTCCATCTTGGCCAGCTGAGCGTCGATGGAATCAGAGATGGGGGACACAACAGCGCCCTTTGCGAACTTGGGAGGCTCACCAACCAGGGGGTTGCCGGCCAGGTCAACGCCCTTCTCCAGCTGAGAAACAGTGTGCAGCAGGGAAACGGAGTCCAGGTCGAAGACGGGCTTTGCGCCGGGATGGTCGCCCATCTTGGTGTGGTCGCCGGTCAGGCACAGGATGTTCTCAATGCCCAGCGCAGCAGCGCCCAGCAGCTCGGACTGCAGAGCGATGCGGTTGCGGTCGCGGCAGGTCAGCTGCAGGATGGGGGTCAGACCGGCGTTCTTCAGCATGACGCAAGCGGGGAAGGAACCCATACGCATGACGGAGGACTGGTTGTCGGTGATGTTGACGGCAGTGATGCCGGACAGGTAATGCTTAGCTTCTTCGACCACATGCTCCATGTGGCAGCCCTTGGGAGGGCCGACTTCGGCGGTAACAACAAACTGGCCGTTATCAAACAATTCGGTAATTCTCATTGTGTCTTACTCCTTTATTATTTCACTTCGTCATCGGTGGCGTAGTTGCGCACCTGTACGGGGCACTTCAGAGCATCCAGACGGCCGATCTTGGTCAGACGCTGCTGGATCCGCTCCCAACCGCATTCCATGTTGGGATCGACCTCGCACTTGCCGTTCTTGGCACCGCCGCACTGGCCGTTAACCAGGCTCTTGGAGCAGGCGGTCAGGGGGCAGATGCCGCCGGTCAGGTTCAGGAAGCACTCACCGCACTGCTTGCAGTCGTGCTCCAGAGGGGTAACACCCTGGAAGCCGGGCAGAGCGATGGTGTCGCAGCCGGCGATGACCCGCTTGGTGGGGAACTTGTCGGCAACGCTCTGGACGCCAACGCCGCAGGACAGGACCAGAATGGTCTCGGCGGCCTCGATGGCGGCAGCGTGCTTGGCAAGACGAACCTGCAGGTTCTCGGGATTGCAGACGTAGTCGGTGACGAAGGTGCCGGTGACAAAACCGGAGGCACTCAGCTCAGCGACCAGCTCGTCGGCCTCATGCTCGGGGAAGTGGGTCTCCTTGCAGCCGTGGCAGATCAGCACGAAGGTATTGCCCCGCAGCTGGGAGATGATAACGTCCTTATTCTTCAGTTCGGTAATCAGCATATTACTTCATCCCCCTTACAGCGTTTTTGCCCATCTTGATCATGCTGACCAGCGGGATCTTGGAGGAGCAGATGTATTCGCAGCATCTGCATTCCATGCAGTCCATAATGTTTCTGTCCTTCAGAGCCTGGGGATCGTTCACCAGCTTGGCAAAGTACAGAGGCTGCAGCTCCATGGGGCACACGTCGACGCAGCGGCCGCACTTGATGCATTCCACGGTCTCGGTCTCATCGTTGTCAATGGCGATGATGCCGTTGGAGCCCTTCATAATGGGAGTATCCAGAGTGGTCTGGGGGAAGCCCATCATGGGACCGCCGGCCTTGACCAGAACGTCGCCCTCGGCGATACCGCCGCAGGCAGCGACCAGCTCAGAGGCCAGAGTACCCACACGCACAACAAAGTTGGCGGGGTTGGGGATGTACTTACCGGTGACGGTGGTCACACGCTCCACCAGAGGCATGCCGGTCTTGATGGCATCGGCAATGGCCTTGACGGTGGAAACGTTGCTGACGCAGGCGCCCACATCGGCGGGCAGTTTGCCGGAAGGAACGCTGCGGCCCATGGCACGCTTGATGAGCATCTTTTCACCGCCCTGGGGATACTGGGTGGAAACCTCCAGCACCTCAATGCCCTCGAACTGGGCTGCCTTTTCACGCAGCAGAGCGATGGCGTCGGGCTTGTTCTCTTCGATGACGATAATACCCTTGGGGGCATTAACGGTCTTCATTTCGGCCTGCAGACCGAAGACGATCTCATCTGCAAACTCCAGCAGAACTCTGTGGTCAGCGGTCAGCATAGGCTCACACTCACAGGCATTTACCAGCACCGCATCAATGGGCTTGCCGGGATTCAGCTTCACATAAGT
>JAZUBW010000087.1:0-4646 GCA_045638785.1 Faecousia sp. | reverse complement strand
GGGGGGGAAGGTGGCCGAGCAAAGCGAGGTCGGAAGAGGAACGGCGATATTTGAAACACAGGAACAGGCCTGTTACAGCGCAATTATCCAAGATTGCCGCCCGCATTCCTCTTCAGTCATAAAAATCCTTTTTGGATTTTTATGACAGCTTCCCCCCGGGGGAAGCGATTGCGGCTACGCCGCTAAACAACAATTTATCCTTCCTAGGAGGTTAATATGAACAAAGAACAACTACGAGCGTTGGTGACGGAGATTTTGGGGCAAATGGAGCCAACCGTGAAGGCTGCCGGCTACCATCCCACCGCTCCCGAACCAAAAAAGCCGGAAACTGACTTTCAGCCCGGGGATTTTGTCCCCGATATTACCCAGGTGGAC
Source organism: Faecousia sp. (assembly GCA_045638785.1). Classification (GTDB taxonomy): domain Bacteria; phylum Bacillota; class Clostridia; order Oscillospirales; family Oscillospiraceae; genus Faecousia. The sequence continues at coordinate 4,271 of JAZUBW010000087.1, read as the reverse complement.
CTGCGGAAGCTCTATCTGACGGAAGATCCCGCCGAGCCCGCCAAATTCGCCCGCATGAAGGCCAGGACTCCGGCACGGCTGGGGTCCGGGAAAGCCGGGCCCCGGTACAAAACGCTCACCATGCTCCGCTTCCGGGCAGATCACGCCGCCGCCCAGGATGCGGTATTTTCGGAAGTGGACACGGAATTTGCCAAAAAGTACGATCTTCTGCCCACCAAGACCCGCTGCGACAGCAAAGACGAATATCTGACCCGCCCCGACCTGGGCCGCTGCTTTGACGAGCACAATGCCAAGGCCATCAAGGGGGTCATCGACCAGCCCCCAACGGTACAGATCGTTGTCGGTGACGGTCTTTCTTCCGCTGCCATCGAGGCCAATGCCATGGATTGCCTGCTGGCCCTCAAAGACGGGCTGAAAGCCCGGGGCATCCAGACCGGCAAGGATATTTTCGTCAAATATTGCCGGGTGGGTGCCGGTGACGCCATCGGTGACATCACCGGCTGCCAGCTGGTATGTGTGCTGGTAGGCGAACGGCCCGGCCTGGTGACGGACAAGAGCATGTCCATCTATATCACCTACAAGCCCCATACCGGGGTATCGGAGTCCAGCCGCACCGTCATCAGTAATATCCACGCCCAGGGCACACCGGCGGTGGAGGCCGGTGCCTATGCCGCTGAGCTGATCGAGAAGATCCTGCAAAAGAAGGTTTCCGGCGTGGGCCTGCACCTGGAGGCGGCACAATGATCCCCGTGAAGATCCTGGCCCTGCAGTATATCCCCAATGCCGCCCCGGCCCTGTGCAAGGGGCTGGGGGTGGACCCGGGGCAGCCGTCCCTGGGGCTAATCACCACCGATTGTGACGATGCCACCTATATCGCTCTGGATGAGGCCACCAAGGCCGCCCAGGTCACGGTTTCCTACGGCCGCAGCTTCTACGCCGGTGCCGCCAACGCCACCACGCCCTATGCCGGCGAGGTCATCGGCATTCTGTCGGCGGCAACCCCCGGGGCTGTCCGCAGCGGTATGGATGCAGCCACGAATGCCCTTCGGCGGATCGGATTCGAAGATGTGGACGGTGTCCCCTGCCTGGCCCACACGGTCAGCAGCTGCGGTCATTTTCTGGCCGCCGAGGCCGGCGTTCGGCCCGGCAGTGCCCTGGCCTATCTCATCGCACCGCCGTTGGAAGCCATGGTGGGACTTGATGCAGCGCTGAAAGCATCGGACGTCAGATTATGTAAACTATACCCGCCGCCCAGCGAAACCAATTTCGGCGGTGGCCTGCTGACCGGCACCCAGTCGGCCTGCGGTGCTGCCTGCGATGCCTTCAAATCCGCCGTGCAAAAAATCGCAAGACAACCATTAGAAGGGTAAATTATTGTTTAGCAAAGCTCTGTAGGGAACGCTGTCCTCAGCGTTCCGACCGCGAAAGCGTCACAATTTTGCACCGCAGCATCGCAAAAAGATGCAGAAAATTCGCCCATGGAGGTCTAATTTTCTGACGGAACGCTGAGGACACCGTTCCCTACAGGTGCAAACATAAACAACAATTTATCTCATTAAAGGAGTGGATCTATGGAACTTGACAAGGACTTAGCCGCGCGGCAGGAGGCCCGGGCGTTATGCCGAAAAGCGGAAACTGCGGCCCGGCAGCTTCGTCATATGACCCAGGCCCAACTGGACACCATCACCGCTGCCATGGCGGAAGCCTTTGCCCAATCTGCCGGAGAATTGGCAGAGCTGGCGGTCCGGGAAACCGGATTCGGCAACGCAAAGGATAAAACTTTGAAAAACACTTTCGCCAGCCAAACCGTCCTGGATGCCATCCGGGATATGCAGTGCGTCGGCGTATTAAAGGAAGATCCCCAGCGCAAACTATGGCAGATCGGTGTGCCGGTCGGTGTCATCGCCGCCATCGTACCCAGCACCAACCCCACCTCCACCGTCTGTTACAAGGCGCTGATCGCCCTCAAATCCGGCAACGCCATCGTCTTTTCGCCCCATCCCAAGGCGCTGGGCTGCACCCTGCAGGCAGCAAAGATCGTGGCAGAAGCGGCGGAAAAGGCCGGTGCGCCTACAGGCTCCATCTCCTGTCTGACCGGTGGCACCATGACCGGCACCCAGGAGCTGATGTCTGCGCCGGAGGTGAAGCTGATCCTGGCCACCGGCGGTCCCGGCATGGTCCGTGCTGCCTATTCCTCCGGAAAACCCGCCATCGGCGTGGGTGCCGGTAACGGCCCGGCCTATATCCACCCCAGCGCGGACATGGGCAAGGCCCTCGATGGCATCCTGCAATCGAAAAACTTTGACCATGGCACCGTCTGCGCTTCGGAGCAGAGCATCATCGTGGAAAAAAGCAGCGAAGAAGCGCTGCTGCGGATGGCGAAAAGTAAGGGATTCTATTTTATGTCCGTCCAGGAAGCGGATGCTCTGGGCAAATTGCTGTTCAAGCCGGGCGGTGGTCTAAGCCCGGAGGTGGTGGGCAAATCTGCCGCTCATCTGGCAAAGCTGGCCGGTTTTTCCGTGCCCGCCGGTACGCAGATCCTGGTGGCCCGGGCCGATGGCGTGGGGCCAAAATACCCCTACTCCATGGAAAAGCTTTGCCCGGTGCTGGCGCTGTTTGTGGAGCCTGACGAAGACGCGGTACTGCGCAAATCCCTGGAAGTCCTCTCTCACGAAGGCAGCGGCCACACCTTCTGTATCCATGCCGAAAGCACCGATGTGATCCGTCGGTTTGCATTGGAGATGCCGGTTTCCCGGTTTCTGGTGAATACCCCGGCGGCCCTGGGCGGCATCGGTTACAGCACCGGCCTGTTCCCGGCCCTGACCCTGGGCTGTGGGGCTGTGGGTGGCAGTTCCACCTCCAACAATGTTTCGCCCATGGATCTGATCAATCTGCGCATGGTGGCCTGGGATACGGAAAAGCAGCCCCCAAAAACCACCGTCGACGCTACGCTGATCGACCTGCTGACCGCAAAAATTCTGGAACGGCTAAAGTAAGATAAATTATTGTTTAGCAAAGCTCTGTAGGGAACGCTGTCCTCAGCGTTCCGACCGCGAAGCGGCACAATTTTGCACCGCAGCATCGCAGAAAAATACAGAAAATTCGCCCATCGAGGTCGAATTTTCTGACGGAACGCTGAGGACAGCGTTCCCTACAGGTGCAAACATAAACAACAATTTACTGCACCAAGTTAAGAACGAAAGGAAACGACAATATGGACACCAATTCTTTAGGTATGATCGAAACGAAGGGCCTCATCGGGGCCATTGAGGCAGCCGATGCCATGGTCAAATCCGCCAATGTGCAACTGGTGGGCAAGGAGCAGGTCGGCGGCGGCCTGGTCACCGTTATGGTCCGGGGCGATGTGGGCGCTGTCAAAGCCGCCACCGATGCCGGCGCTGCCGCAGCAGAAAAGGTGGGCGAGCTGATTTCCGTCCATGTCATCGCCCGGCCCCACACGGAGGTGGATGTAATTCTGCCCAAAGGCCGACAGAGCCAAAGCCCCAATGCCGGCAAATAAATGCTCTACTCGGCGGAAAATGTAAAAGCCAATATCCGCAACCGGGACGGGAAACGGGTCTTCTTTTTGGGCCAGGGCGATACCCTGTCCCCTTCGGCCCGGGATTTTCTGACCCGGGAGCGGATTGAGATCCTGCCGGCGGAACAGGCGGCTTTTCAGGAGTTTCAACTGGAAAACGGGGCGGTTTTCCGGGAAAAACCGGAAAACTACACCCATTTGCGGGGCAATATCCTGGTATCGAAGGATCACCCGGTCATTGCCTTTCGTGGGGCCATGGACAGCCTGCAGGCCGCTTTGCTGCAGGCCCAATTGGTGTGTCCCGGGCAGCGGCAGCAATTGGGAGAGATCCTGGGTCTGGCCCGCAATATCATCCGCTGGGATGTACTACAGGAACCAGCACAGGTCGGCAAGCTTTGCGGCTTGACGCAAGCGCAACTGCGCAGCCACTCCCATGATCCCAAAACCTACTACGGAATTCCCCATTTTATGCCGGAATACACCGACGGTCCGGCCGTTTTGCAGCTCAATGCCTGCCGATGCGCCGCACGGGAAGCGGAACTGGCCGCTGTCCGGGCCTTTGGCGGTCAGCGTAATGACCTGCTGCAGGCACTCAACCGCATGAGCAGCGCACTCTATATTTTGATGATTCAGACAAAAAAAGAAGGATAAATTGTTATTTATGTTTGCACCTGTAGGGAACGCTGTCCTCAGCGTTCCGTCAGAAAATTCGACCTCGATGAGCGAATTTTCT
>JAZUBW010000086.1:0-30769 GCA_045638785.1 Faecousia sp. | reverse complement strand
AGATGCATGCATCTGCGGATTTTTTCTATTCTTATTTCGGTTTTTTTAGCCAGTTTCCCTGCAGATATGCAACATAAAGCGCAATATCCGTCAAGATCCAGCTGATGGGATAGCACAGGGCCAGCACCTCAATATAGTGATAGAATTTTACCACCGTCATCACCCACACCACACGGTACAGACAGATAAAGAGCAGCATGACCACGGTGGGCAGCACGGCATGGCCGGTACCGCGCATTGCGCCAGCAAAGATCTCATGGGGCATATAGATGAAATTGAAGGGCACGGTGATCATCATCAGCCGGGCTGCCAGCAGGAGCACTTCGGCATCGGTGGTATAGATACCCACCAGGAAGAATCGGAAGCCCAGTTCCAGGGCGCTGATGAGGGCCTGAATCACCATGCTGATACCGATGCAGATCCAAACCGAGCGCTTGACCCGGTCGATACGGCCGGCACCAAAGTTCTGACCGACGAAGGTGGTGATGGACACACCGAATGCACCGGCCACCATGAAGGACAGGAAATCTGTTTTATAGAAGGCCACCCAGGCGGCCACGGTGGTTTCGCCAAAGGAGTTGACGCCGGTTTGGATCAAGGTACCGGCCAAGTCGAAGGACATCATCTGTAGGCCAGCGGGAATGCCGATGGCCAGGATGGCACCCAGGAGCTTCCCGTCCAGTTTCAGCTGGCCGGGCCGGAATGCAATATCCGCGGGCAGCTTGGCCAGGGTCCGCAGCACCAGCAAGGCACTGAGGGTTTGGGACAATACCGTTGCCAGAGCCACGCCGTCCACATCCATCCCCAGCACCAGCACAAAGAACAGGTCGCCCAGAATGTTCAGCACGCAGGTGAGCATCAAAAACAGCGTGGGCCGGCGGCTGTCGCCCATGGCCCGGAGGATGCCGGCGCCCATGTTATAAACCATGGAGCTGACAGCGCCGCAGAAGTATATCCAGGCGTAGCGGGTGGCATCGGCCACGCTTTCTTTTGGGGTGTTCATCCAGCCCAGGATGGCCGGGCTGCCCACGATGCCCAGGACCGTGACGAGAATACCCAGCAAAATCGCCAGGGCGATGCCGCTGTGGATGGCCCGGCTGACGCCCCGGCGGTCATCAGCACCGAAGCGCTGGGCCACCAGCACGGTAGCGCCGGAGCTGAGGCCCACAAAAAAGCCGGTGACCAGGCTGATCAGCGGCGAGGCAGCGCCCACGGCAGCCAGGGCATGGGTGCCCACATAGCGGCCGACGACGATGGTATCGACGGTGTTGTAAAGCTGTTGGAAGAATGTGCCCAGCAGAATGGGAAAGAAAAAGGACAGCAGTTGTTTCCAGATAACGCCTTCGGTAATATTCTTTGTTTGCAAGCCCACGGGCACACCTCCTTTTGTGACATTATAGCACAGCTTTTGATAATTGCAAGGACATGGGGTAAATTGGGAGTTATCGCTCCGATCATGTGTCATTGCGAGGAGCCGAAGGCGACGTGGCAATCCCCTGGTTAGAAGGAAGACCATCGACACAGGCCGGAAAATCCAGGAGATTGCCACACCAGTGTGCGCACTGGTTCGCAATGACCGTTCTTTTGGGGGAGCGACAAACGAAAATATGAGTTTCTTTGACACACGGAAAAAGGAACGGCAGAATTGCCGTTCCTTGAAACATTTACTCTTCAGGTACAAATACTTCCTCAAGCACAATCAGGAAATCATCTTCCTGTGGTGTGATGCTGATGACACATTTTAGAAGTAACGCTCCATCTTCTTTCAAGTAATGTATCTCAATTTCGGTTTTCTTTTCTGTATGCCCCCACACATGAGTTTCAGTACTTACCGTGTACTGACCCTTACTATCATTGGATGACTCTGCAAAGATAAATGCGGTGGCAACGCTTAGTTCCTCTGTATTGAGTCTTTTTAATTCCTTACCATCTTGATACACTTTATATCCGGTGTACTGCTTTTCATATTCGTTGAGTAGGATTTCAAAGAAAAATCTGGTTTTATCATGTTCGATAAGTGGTCCAGAAGAATAAGATAAATCGTTTTCATCCGCCACATTGGATACCGCCGAATTTTGATCCGGCAATTTTAACTCCACACCATTTTCACCATCCGCATACACAATCACAGAAATAAAGGGTGCTTTCTCCCCCGTTCCGTCTCCAAACAGCATGGCACCGATCAGCAGCGCCAGCACTGCCGCACAGGCGGCCACCCGGAGGGCGATGCGCCAGGGGGCTACCTTGGGCATTTTATTTTCTTCCGTCAAGAGTATCGCCTGCGTCAGGCTTTCGGAAGCCTGCACTTTGACAAAAGCCTCCCGAAACTCCTTCTTATTCATCATCTTCATCCTCCCAAAATTCCATTTTCAGCAGTTCCCTGCCCCGGCTTAAGTGGGTACACACCGTTCCCTTGGGGATACGCAGAATGTCCGCGATCTCCTGTGTGGAATATTCCTCGAAATAGTATAAGTAAATGGGCAGACGATATTTCCTGGGAAGGGACATGACCGCCTCCAAAATCTCCCTGTCCTGCCCGGTGACATCCAGCAACGAGGCCGCATATTCGGCAAAGGGAACATGTTTGCGCCAAGGGCTGCGGTGCCACTTTTTGCTCTCGTTCACCGTCACACGGATCAGCCAGGCCTTGACATGCTCATCGCTGTCAAAGGCCTTCTTCTCCCGCAGCAGGGCCAAAAAGACATTCTGCGTAATGTCCTCCGCATCCGGCATCGACCGGGTCTGATTCAAGGCGATGCGGAACACCGTGTCTATGTACTTTTTCACAAGGTAGGTAAATTGCTGATTTGTGAGCATACATATTTCTCCTTGAAAAGCTTTTCACCAATAATATCCATGAGGATGGGATTTGATTTTAACAGAACAAATATTTTTTACACCGTGTTATTCAGAGGGCTGTCAGGCCTATAGCGCGAGGAAGTACCAATGGGGTGGAATCCTCCAAAATCGATGGGGATTGCCACGCCAGTGTGCGCACTGGCTCGCAATGACAGGCATATATGCAAAAAACCGCTCTGGATTTCCAGAGCGGTTTTTGAGCGAAGAAAACGAGAGGGTATCTTAGTAGAACTTTCTCTTGTTCTTACGAGCGGCCTCGGACTTCTGCTTACGCTTCAGGCTGGGGCTGACGTAGTGCTCGCGCTTCTTAACTTCAGCGATAACGCCCTCCTTGGCGCAGCTACGCTTAAAGCGACGCAGTGCGGACTCCAGGGACTCGTTTTCCTTAACGCGAATTTCCATTGTTTTTTCCCTCCCTCCGATGGCATCCGGCTAAATCCAGGATGCGTTCAGGGCCTGTTTTCACTCAGGCTTGAATATTATACGCATACTTTCGCCAAATGTCAAGCATGAATTCGACGAATTTATAAAAAAGTTTCTGATTTGCAAGAGCGGATTCCTACATCCGTCCTGGGCTTGTCCCCACCATAAATAAGGGCGGGTTAAAAACCCGCCCCTACATGATATTTACTTTACGATCAGGTTGACCAGCTTGTTCTTGACCACGGTGGATATATTATCGGTCATGGTTGTCTACTCACTTCTTCTCGTATGCCGTATTCCACCCGTTGTTCTGGCGGAAGGCCTTCATTTGGTCTCGATAGTTTTTCATATCGTCGATGCGGACCACAGACACCGTGGGATCACAGGTGCCATCCGGCATAAACATGACAGCCAAAACAATCGGTCCCACAATAACACCTGTTAAGCGATATTCATTCACATAGATGCAATAGATCTCCCTACCATAGTCATCTGCCATAAAGAATTCTATGGTACTATAGATCTGTTTGTTGTTTTTTATCTGAAAGCCGTTATTGGTCAGCCAGTCCTTTGTGGCCTTCTCGAAGTCTTTATCCTTCAGCTTCAGCTTTTCTTCCGGTTTTTGGGAAACGATTGGCCTTTTCGTGCATTTTTCTTCGTTGAACTCCTGCTCCCAATCGTTTCGGGCCTTGAATGCGGACAGTTCGTCTTCTGTGAACCATTCGTCATGGGTCACCTTTCCTGTGCTCGTTCCATCGTTACCGGCACAGAGAACGCAATCATCCTCATAATAGTAGGCATAGCCATCCTCTGCCTTCTGGAGAATGCCATAGCCACAGCCCTCGCTTATGATGCCTTCGTGGTAATAAAACAGCACCCGGCCATAGGAATCCGTTTCAATAATGCCCGTTTCCGCAGGACTCGGCACTTCTCCGTTGCTGCCATATCCAACAGAGCCGAAGAAATTATAGATCGCAACGGTATACAATTCAGGGTTCTTTCCAAGGTATTTAAGTGAAGCGCATCCGACCAAAGCAGATGCAGTCAGCAGCAACGACAAAATCATTGATACAATTTTCTTCGTCATGGCACAGCCTCCTCACTTGACCGCAAAATTCTTTCTTACAAGAACAAACATCCACCTCTACAATATACCACTTTTCCGGTTCAAAGTCAATAAAGCAAGGGAGGGGCATTGCCCCTCCCCTTTGTGTTACTTGACGATCAGGTTGACCAGCTTGTTTTTGACCACGATGGTCTTGACGATATTACCGCCGTTCTTCTCCAGGAAGGCCTTGATCTTGTCATTGGCCAGGACGTTGGCGACCACGGTATCGTTATCCAGGTCTGCAGCCATCAGCACAGTGCCGCGCATCTTGCCGTTGACCTGCACAGCGATGGTGACCTCATTATCCTTGCACTTATCCTCGTCATAGGTGGGCCAGGGCTCAAAGGCGATGGTGGTATCATGACCCAGCAGCTGCCACATTTCCTCGCCCACATGGGGGATGATACAGGAGATCATCTTGATGAAGCCCTCGGCATACTCTTTGGGGCAGGTACCGGCCTTGTAGACCTCGTTGACGAAGACCATCATCTGAGCGATGGCAGTGTTGAAGCCCAGCTGCTCAAAGTCGGAGGTGACCTTCTTGACGGTCTGGTGGTAGACCTTGGTCAGCTTACCATCGTCAGTTTCGGTAATGTTTGCAGGCTCGGTGAAGAAGTTCCACACACGGTTGATGAACTTCTTGGCGCCGGCAACGCCGGTGGTGGACCAGGGCTTGCTGACCTCCAGGGGGCCCATGAACATCTCGTACAGACGCAGGGTATCGGCGCCGTAGTCACGGACGATGTCGCTGGGGTTGACCACGAACTCGGGGAAGCGCTTGCCCATCTTGATGCCGTTCTCGCCCAGGATCATGCCCTGGTGCACCAGCTTCTTGAAGGGCTCTGCCACGGGGCTGATACCCTGGTCATACAGGAAGCGGGTCCAGATACGGGAGTAGATCAGATGGCCCACAGCGTGCTCAGGGCCGCCGATGTACAGGTCAACAGGCAGCCAGTGCTTCAGCAGTGCGGGGTCGCAGAGGGCCTTGTCGTTGTGGGGATCGATATAGCGCATGAAGTACCAGGAAGAACCGGCGGAACCGGGCATGGTGGAAGTTTCACGCTTGCCCTTCAGGCCGTTCTGATCATAGTACTTCCATTCCTCAGCATTCTCCAGGGGTGCCTGGCCGCCACGGCCCTTGTAGTCCTCCAGGACGGGCAGCACAACGGGCAGTTCCTCATCGGGCAGGAAGACGGTCTCGCCGTCCTCGGTGTAGATACAGGGAACGGGCTCGCCCCAGTAGCGCTGACGGGCGAAGATCCACTCGCGGAAGTGGTAGTTATTCTTACGGCGGGCGACACCGGCATTCTCCAGCTTGACAGTGATGGCCTCCTTGGCCTCCTCCACGGTCAGACCGGTGAACTCCTCAGAGTTGACCAGCTTGCAGCCCTTACCCAGGTAGTCCTGCTTCTCAAAGGCGCATTCGGACACATCACGGCCCTCGATGACCTGGATCATGGGGATGTTGTGGGCGATGGCATACTCAAAGTCACGCTGGTCGTGGCTGGGAACAGCCATGACAGCGCCGGTACCATAGTTACCCAGGACGAAGTCGCCGATAAATACGGGCACTTCACGGCCGTTGACGGGGTTGATGGCATACACGCCCTTCAGGCAGCAGCCGGTCTTGGTCTTGGAAGCGTCGGTGCGGTCGATCTCGCTCTTCTTGGCAGCTTCGGCGATGTAAGCATCCACTTCCTCACGGTTTTCAACACGATCCAGCAGGGATGCGGTGATCTTGCCGTCGGGGGCCAGCACCATGAAGGTGATGCCGTAGATAGTTTCAATACAGGTAGTATAGATGGAGAATTCACCGCCACCCACCAGCTTGAAGTCGACCTCGACACCGGTGGACTTGCCGATCCAGTTACGCTGGATCTCCTTGGTGGATTCGGGCCAGTCGATCTCATCCATACCCTCCAGCAGCTTTTCAGCAAAGGCGGGCTGGTCGATGACCCACTGCATCATCATCTTCTTGACAACGGGATAGCCGCCACGCTCGGACTTGCCATCGATGACCTCGTCATTGGCAAGAACGGTACCCAGCTCTTCGCACCAGTTGACAGGCATTTCGGTGCGCTTGGCGTAACCGGCTTCCCACAGCTTTTTGAAGATCCACTGGGTCCACTTATAAAACTCAGGATCGGAAGTTGCGGTAACCTTGGACCAGTCATAGTCAAAGCCCAGTTCCTTCAGCTGGCCGGAGAAGGTGGCGATGTTCTTCTGGGTAAAGCCGTTGGGATGGTTGCCGGTGTCCACGGCATACTGCTCAGCGGGCAGACCGAAAGAGTCATAGCCCATGGGGTGCAGCACGTTATAGCCCTGCATGCGCTTCATGCGGGACATGATATCGGTAGCGGTATAGCCCTCGGGATGGCCGGCATGCAGGCCGACACCGGAAGGGTAAGGGAACATATCCAGGACGTAGTACTTGGGCTTGGAGAAATCCCAGACATCGGTGTGGAAGGTCTTGTTTTCCTCCCAGTATGCTTGCCATTTCTTTTCAATGGCAGAATATTCATAATTCGGCATTTATCTCACCTCTGTAAGATTTGTAATTTATTCCGGCAGCAGGACGCTGTTCAGGTCCACGACCTCAGCATCGGCCCACAGGCGCTCCAGGTTGTAGAATTCACGGCCTTCCTCGGTAAACACATGGATGACCACAGCGCCGTAGTCCAGCAGTTCCCAGGAATTGCCACGGTGGCCCTCACGGCCCAGCAGAGGCTCTTCCATCTGTTCCATGGCGTACTCGGCGTAGTCACAGAGGGTCTTGACATGGGTGTTGGAGGTACCGGTGCAGATCAGGAAGTACTCGGCCAGGGTGGAGATGCGGTCGATCTTCAGCAGTTTGATGTTCATGCCCTTCTTTTCGTCCAGGGCCTTGGTGACTTGCAGGGCTACTTCTTTTGCAGTTAACATAATATTCTTTCCTTTCAGAAGGCTTTTTTCGTATATTCATAGGGTACGCATTTCATGCGTACCTTTTGCGCGCCGGGATTGGCACGCACACAATGCGTGCCCTACGATGGGGATTAAACTTTCACATTCAAATATTCCAGAGCCTGTCTGGATTCGGGGCTGACCTCGTCACCCAGGTTAGCCAGGTGATCCAGGGTCATCATCAGGCCCATTTTCAAGGCCTCGTCCAAATCGGAAAAAGCCAGCTCCCGCAGCCGCTCCACACCGGGGAAATCCCGGTTGGGCTCCATGTAATCGGCCACATAGATGATCTTTTCCAGGGTGTTCATAGCCGCCTTGCCGGTGGTATGGGACTCAATGGCGGAAACCACGGCCTCATTTTCGCCGAAGATCCGCTCTGCCACCATAGAACCGGTGAGGGCATGCAGCGTTTTGGGATAGCGCTTAGAAAAATCGCTGAGCGGTTTTTCATAGGCCTGGCACAGATCAAGCTGCAGCGGACCATCCAGGGCTTTGGTGATGTCGTGCAAGATACCGGCACGGGCCGCATCCGTTTCGTCCACGCCCCAGCGCTTTGCCAGCGCAACGGCCGTATCCCGGCAGCCAAGGACATGGTTGACACGGTTGGGTTTCAGTAAGCTGACCACGATGGGTTCCAGCTTCTCCATGGGCAAGTTTTTCCAATCGGCAGCAGTATGATACAGGCGGTTTTCCCGGATGTAGTCCCCTACCCCGTCTGGCAGGAAGGCATCGGCACAATGGAAGGCCAGCATCCGGCGAAGCTGGGTAGAGGAAATCTCTACCACATGGTTTTCGATCAGCGCAATACGATGACCATCCGCTTCCATTTCGGCCTTTTTGGTTTCAACATTGGCCCGCTCGCCCTTGTCGCCCCGGTAGAAGACACCCAGGGCGGCATTGCCAAGGATCTTTTCGGGGTGCTTCCAGGAATGAAAAGACAGGAACATATCGCTACCCATCAGCAGGAAAATTTCCGCATTCGGGTACTGCTGGCGCACCGTTGCCACCGTTTCATAGGTATAGCTGGTGCCGCCGCGGGCAATTTCCAGGTCGGAGACCTGGATGGCAGGGTCACCTGCCACGGCCAGGCGCACCATATTCAGCCGATCCTGACCGCTGACGAAGCAGCCCGTCTTATGGGGCGGCATGCCGGCCGGGATCAGCAGCACACGATCCAACTTCAAGACCTGCGCTGCCTGCTTGACAGATTGGATATGGCCAATATGAGGCGGATCAAAACTGCCGCCAAAAATGCCGATACGTTCCATTGTTTCCCTCCTTAATCACACTATCATTCCGCTTCGGTGCGCACACCGACATTGGACTCCCAAAACCGGAGTTGCGTGTCTTATGATTTAGGGGATTGCCACACCAGTCTGCGGACTGGTTCGCAATGACACCAAATCTTACTCTTCGCCCCGCAGCTGCTTTTCTCTGCTGCGTTCGATGGCGTTTTCGATGGCCTTCTGGCGGAAGTATTCATTGCGCTGCTCCCGGACCTTCTTGGCGGCGTCACGGCGGGCCTTGGCGCCCTTACGGACGGGGTCCAGCTTGGACTTGGGGGTGGCCTTCCGCTTGGCACGGCCGGTGGCATTGCGCTCAGCCTGGCACTTTTCGGAGAAGCGGTAGATGACGAACTTGGAACCGACGCAGGAAATGCCGTCGGCACCGGTGGCCTCGCAAATGGCATCGGACACCTCACGAGCAGACATCAGGGCGTTTTCCAGCACCTTGCCCTTGACGAGCTCTCTTGCGGTCAGCAGCTTGTCTGCCTCCGCTACGACGGCTTCGGTGACGCCGTCCTTACCAACCATCAGCGTGGTTTCCAGGGTATTGGCCTGGGCGCGGTACTCCGCACGCTGCTTACTTGTCAGCATAATTTGCCTCCTTGAGTTTTTCATTGAGTATTCTCAGTGCATTACCCCGATGGGAGACCTGGTTTTTGACCTCGCTAGGCAGTTCCGCCGTGGTCATACCCATGGGGGGATAATAGAAAATGGGATCATAGCCGAAGCCGTTGGTACCTCTCGGCTCACGGGTCAGTTCGCCGTGGATCTCGCCACGGGCCTGGATGGACTTTCCATCGGGGGTGATAAAGGTAATAACGCAAACGAACTGGGCCTGGCGCTGCCCGTCCGGAACGGACTCGGTATTTTTCAGCAGCAGCATCATGCGGCCACGATCATCCAGGGTATCATCAAATCCGTAGCGAGCAGAATAGATGCCGGGCTCACCGTTCAAAGCATCCACGGCGATGCCGCTGTCATCGGCAATGGCAGGCAGACCGGTTGCCTTCATCACCGCTTCTGCCTTCAGGAAGGAATTTTCTTCGAAGGTGGTGCCGGTCTCCTCCACATCGATGTCCACACCCAGTTCAGACTGCAACACCAGTTTGAAACCGAATTTATCGGTGATTTGGCGGATCTCCACCAGCTTGTGGGGATTTTTGCTGGCTAATACAACTTTCATATTTTCATTTCCTCATTCGTAGGGAACGCTGTCCTCAGCGTTCCGAGCGGCGACAGCCGCAAACGATTCGCTTCGCAACGGAACGTCGAGGACGACGTTCCCTACCCAATTACAATTACTGGATCAGTGCATCCACAAAGTCCTTGGCCACGAAGGGCATCAGGTCATCGGCCTGTTCGCCCACGCCCACAAACTTCACGGGCACCTTCAGCGCATCGGAAACGGCAATGACGATGCCGCCCTTGGCCGTACCGTCCAGCTTGGTGACCGCCACGGCGGTAACACCGGCGATCTCCTTGAAGGTTTTTGCCTGGATGAGACCGTTCTGGCCGGTAGTGCCGTCCAGCACCAGCATGACTTCCTTGGCCGCATCCGGCAGCTCCCGGCTGACGATGCGGGTGATCTTGTTGAGCTCATTCATCAGGTTCTGCTTGTTGTGCAGACGGCCGGCGGTGTCGATGATGATTACATCGCTCTTTCTTGCCTTGGCGGCCTGGATTCCGTCATAGACCACGGAGGCGGGGTCGGCACCCTCGTGCTGACGAACGATATCGGCACCACTGCGGCCTGCCCAGATTTCCAGCTGGTCGGCAGCGGCAGCGCGGAAGGTATCACCAGCAACCAAGGTCACCTTTTTGCCCTGGCCCACCAGCTGGGTGGCGATCTTGCCGATGGTGGTGGTCTTGCCCACACCATTGACACCGATGACCAGGATCACAGCAGGGCTGGTACTGAGGTTCAGGGCAGGATCACCCTGATTCAGCATTTCATTGAGGATCAGCTTCAGGTTGAACTTGACATGGTCGGTGGTGGTCAGGCCTCTGTTGGTGACACGGTAGCGCAGTTCCTCCATGAGAGAATTGACGGTTTCCATGCCCATGTCAGCCAGGACCAGGGTCTCCTCCAGCTCGTCGTAAAAATCCTCGTCGATCTTATCGGCGTTGTCAAATACTTCCTCCAGCACACTGCTGAAGGCCGCACGGGTCTTGGCCAAACCCGCCTTGATTTTATCAAAAAAACCCATATAAGTTCCTTTCTGTGGCAATTACAAATTATTCTACGATTCCCAGGTATTCTTCCATCTGGTTCAGATCCAGGCGGAGAAGCTTCGACACGCCCTGCTCCTGCATGGTGACACCGTAGAGCACATCGGAGGCTT
Organism: Faecousia sp.; assembly: GCA_045638785.1. GTDB lineage: Bacteria > Bacillota > Clostridia > Oscillospirales > Oscillospiraceae > Faecousia. Next base: position 19,808 of record JAZUBW010000086.1, on the reverse strand, counting down.
CCATGGTACCACGGCGGTGGGTAATGACGATAAACTGGGTCTTCTGGCTCAGGTTATGGAGGTAGCTTGCACACCGCTCCACGTTCCGGTCATCCACGGCTGCATCGATCTCATCCAGCAGGCAGAAGGGCGTAGGCCGGACCTTCAAGATAGCGAAGTACAGCGCCGTTGCCACGAAGGCCTTTTCGCCGCCGGAGAGCAGCGTAATGGTCTTGACCTGCTTTCCAGGGGGCTGCACACGGATCTCGATACCACAGGTCAGCGGATTTTCCGGATCCTCCAGGATAAGAGAGCCCTTGCCGCCGCCAAACATCTCAGTGAATACTTCGCCGAAATAGTGGTCGATCTTGGCAAACTCCGCCACAAAAATGGTAGTCATTTCCTGCTGGATATTGCGGATGATGCTCTCCAGTTCCCGCTTGGAGGTAAGCACATCGTCCCGCTGCTGGGAAAGGTAGGTATAGCGCTCGTTGATGCGGGCGTACTCCTCGATGGCACCCAGGTTCGGCGTGCCCAGGCCAGAAATTTTCCGCTTCAACTCGGCGATCCGGCGGTTGCCGGCAGCCACGGACTCGATCTGACCACGCTTTTCGCCGGCGGTGCCGGGGGTCAGACCGTAGGAATCCCACAGCTTATCGATGATCTGCCGCTCTTCCATGGCGGTGGTATTGCGCTTGTTTTCCAGGGCAGCGCAGGCACGCTCCATGGTAATGATGTCCTTATTCTTTTCCTGGGCCTCCCGTTCGGATCGGGTCTTGGTAGCCTCTGCCTCCATGCGGGCGGTATGGACAGATTGCATCTGCTCCCGCATTTGGGCAGCCTCGGCATCATTTTCCTGCTGCCGCTGCTGCAGAGCCGCAAGCTCCTGCTGCAGCTGACGGTTGCTGTCCTCGGTCAGGCTGATCAGCGCCAGTTTCTTCTCCCGGTCACCTTCCATCGCACCCCGCAGGTCCTTCAGATCGCCGATATGGGCCAGGGCGGTAGCGCTTTCAGCCTCCAGCGCAGCCTCTTCGGTCTTGCGCATCGTCATGGCATCGGTCAGTTCCGCAGCCATGTTGGTTTCTTCTGTCTGGGTCAGTTCCAGGCTTTCAATGGCCGCACGGGTCTGGGCCAGCTGCTGGGTATAGATCTGGATCTTTGCCTTCTGGGAGCCGTAGGTCTCCCGATCCAGGCTGTCCCGGCGCTGCAGAGCATCCCGTTCCCGGCGGGCAGACTCCAGGGCATCGCAAATAGCGGACAGCAGGATCTCATGCTGCTTTTCCTGGCCCTGCAGACGCAGGCAGGCATCTTCTGCCTCACGCAGCTGCTCCCTGGCAGTATCCAGCTGGAACTGGACCTGGTCGGCAGCCCGCTGGGCTTCCTGCAGTTCGCTCTCGGTGATCCGGAGCTTGGCATCCAGTTCTTTTTCCTGGGCCGTCAGCTTTTCCAGCTCGTTGGCACGGGAGAGGATGCCGGCTTCCTTGTTGATACTGCCGCCGGTCATAGAACCACCGGCGTTCATCACCTGGCCATCCAGGGTAACGATTTTAAAGCGGTGCTTGTATTTATCTGCCATCATAATGGCAGCGTCAATATCCCGGGCGATGACAGTTCTGCCCAGCAGATTTTCAACGACCCGGATATAGCGGTCATCGGTCTGCACCAGGCAGGAGGCGATGCCCACAAAACCACGGCAATCCTCCAGACCCTTTTCCTGCAGCGTACGGCTGTCTGTGGTGGTCAGGGGCAGGAAGGTGGCACGGCCACCGTTGGTACGCTTCAGGAAGCCGATCGCGGCCTTGGCATCGGATTCGGAATCCACCACGATCTGCTGCATGGCAGCACCAAGAGCGATCTCGATGGCAACGGTATACTCATCGTCGGTACGGATCAGGCGGGATACCGGGCCGTGCACATTTTTCAGCACACCACGCTGGGCTTCCTGCATGACCATTTTAACAGATTTCTGGTAGCTCTCAAAATCCCGCTCCATGGCACGGAACACTTTGGCTTTGGCAGAAACGGAATTGAGCTGATTGGTAATATTACGAAGGACATCGGCAAGTTCGTCCCGGCGCTTGATGCGGGTATTCTGCCGCAGGGTGTAGCCGGCGATGGTATTACCCGCGGCAGTCACTTCCTCCTGGGCACGACGCAGATCGCTGCGGGTCTTGTCCAGGTCGCTCTGTGCCTGCTGTCGACGGGAATCGCCGGAAGCCAGGGAGCTATCCAACTCCTGTGCCCGCACACGATTTTCCTGCATACTTTCCTGCAGACCTGCCACATCCGCCTCCCGGGCGGCAATATCGGCAGCCAGTGTGGTTTCCTGGCTGCGCAGTTCCAGGAACTGCCGGTTTCGGCCCTGGGCATTGGCAGTCATCACCGCCAGCTGCTGCTGCAGATCCTCCAGAACCTTCCGCTTTTCGGCCAGCAGGCCTTCGATCTCATAAATGCGCTGCTGGGTCTGCGCGATCTGGTTGTCGATGCCACCGCTGCGGTCGTCCTGGCCCTGTAGTTCTTCCTCGATGCGGCGGATGTTGGCATGGTTATTTTCCACATTGCCCCGCAGCACAGCCATCTGACCGTCCAGTTGCTGGTGGGTCGCCTCCAGCATATTGACCTTCAGCCGCACGGTTTCCAGCTCACCATCCCGCTGGCGCAGCACCTCGCCCATTCTCTCCGCCTGGGCATAGAGCTTGTCCAGGTCGTCATGGGCCTGCTGCAGCACAAAGGACGCGGAGGCGTAATCTTCCTCCGCCTTCTTGGCAGCGGCAGAAAGCTTGTCCAGGGTGTCCAGCCAAACGGCCACTTCCACACCCTGCAGTTCGTCCTTCAGTTCCAGATACTTCTTGGCCTTTTCCGACTGGATCCGCAGCGGCTCCAGCTGCAGCTCCAACTCGGAAACCTTATCGCCAATGCGCATCAGATTGTCTTCGGTCTTTTCCAGCTTCCGCTCGGTCTCTTCCTTGCGATGACGGAACTTGGAAATGCCCGCGGCCTCTTCAAAAATTTCACGGCGGTCGGCGCTTTTCAGAGACAGGATCTCGTCGATACGGCCCTGGCCGATATTGGAGTAACCCTCCCGGCCCAGGCCGGTGTCCATGAACATTTCGTGGATGTCACGGAGGCGGGCAGATTGCTTGTTGATATAGTATTCCGAGTCGCCGGAGCGATAATACCGGCGGGTGACCATCACTTCGTCGGCATCGTACGGCAGCGCCCGGTCGATGTTATCCAGGGTCAGCGTGGCTTCGGCAAAGCCAACAGCAGGCCGCTTCTGGGTGCCGCCGAAGATCACGTCCTCCATTTTGGCACCACGGAGGGTCTTAGAGCTTTGCTCACCCATGACCCAGAGAATGGCATCGGAAATATTCGATTTGCCGGAACCATTGGGGCCGACGATGGCGGTAATATCGTCACCGAAGCGGATCAGGGTCTTGTCCGGAAAGGACTTGAAGCCCTGCACTTCCAAAGATTTTAAATACACAACGTAAACCTCGTTTGCAAAAAGTAAAAACTAATCAGCTTATTATACTAATAAATAAAAGAAAAAGCAAGGACTATATTCAAAAATACGGAAAAACAATCCTTTTGCGGTTCATTTTTCCGACATGCTGTCATTGCGAGGAGCAACAAACCAAAATCAGCAAGGAGGTGTTCACTGCCGGTTGCATATGAAATGGCTCCTCATGGGGTGAAGACAGAAAAGCGCCCCGGGGTAGCCCGGGGCGCTTGATGTTATAAAGTTTAGGGAAACTGTTCGATCAGGCCCAGATCCAGCTGCATGACGAGTTTGGCATCGGTGGTATTCACTTTGCCGTCGCCGTTGACATCCGCAACATCCAGCGACAAAGCGTCCTCACCAATCAGACCCAGGTCAAACTGCATCATCATCTTGGCGTCAGTGGTGTTCTCCTTGCCGTCGCCGTTGACATCGCCCAGGAGGACAATCCGTTCATAGGCCTCCCAGGTAATGGTGCCGCCATAGTCCCGCTTCACTTCCTCGCTCCAGGTGTCGTTATCGGCAGGATAGCAGGCCGTCGCCGTCACTTCCCAGAATGCAGTTTCATTGATGACAGGTGCACCGCCCAGGAATGTGATCCGCGTCAAATTGGCGCAGTTGCGAAATGCCTCATGGCAAAGTTCCGTCACACCATCACCGACGGTAATGCCGGTCAGACTGCTACAGTTATAGAATACAAATTTTTCAATGCAGGACACATCATCCGGGATAACCAAGTCTGTTACCGGATCGCCATCCAGATACAGCACGGCACCATTATGTAACGGATTCGCAGTTGCGCTTTGTATGTTCATTTCGCACCAAACAGACAGATCCTGGATATACACTTCTTTTAAGTTGCTGCAATTATCAAATGCGCTGTGTCCAATATTGGTCACACTGGCAGGAATGGTAATGCTGGTCAAATTACCGCAGTATGCGAATGCGTGCTCATAAATACTGGTTACACCTTCGCCAATGATGACACTCGTCAGATTGCGGCAGTAACGGAATGCGTAATCCGTAATTTCACAGACAGAACCCGGAATCGTGATGCTGGTCAGGCTGCTGCATTCTTCAAATGCACCGGAGCCAATGTAGGTTACACTCTCCGGGATGGTGATGCTGGTCAAGCTAACGCAATTGTTAAATGCCCAATAGCCAATGTAAGTTACAGTGTCCGGAATGGTGATGCTGGTTAGGCTACTGCAGCCAGAGAACGTAACCGCATCAATATAAGTCACACCTTCCGGTATATTGATGCTAGTCAGGCTACTGCAATGCTCAAATGCATGAGCACCAATGCAGCTCACAGTTTCACTCAGCGTAACGGTAGTCAAGTTGGTACAGTACCGGAATGCATACTCGCCAATGCCGGTAACACCAGCTTCAATCACGATGGTAGAAATATAGTCTGCATATTCTTTCCAAGGACCCCATTCCAAATAGGTGTAATGCTCCATATCGCCGGTGCCGGAGATGGTCAGGGTGCCTTCTTCATCCAATGTCCAGGTCAGGTTTTCACCGCAGGTGCCGCTCAAATCTGTAGCGTGTACGGTCATAACAGGCAACCAGGACAGCACCAGGCACAGAGTAAGCATGGTTGCGATCCATTTTTTGATTTTCATTGTCATAACCCCCAAACTACACTTTTAGGTATATACAACTACAGTGTACCTTTTCAAACCGGTAATGTCAAGGCAATATGCACAAAGGCCGGAAGGGCGCTTTCCTTCCGGCCTTTGATTACATTTCATCGGGGAACAGCTTTTCGATGGCTGCTCGGGCAGCTTCCTGTTCGGCACGCTTTTTGCTTCTGCCGATGCCACTTCCGGCCACAACGCCATTGAGGGACACTTGCACCTGGAACTGCTTGTCGTGATCCGGGCCGGCCTCCCCTACCAGTGCATAGCTGAGCACCTGGTTCTTCTTCTGCTGCACCAGCTCCTGCAGGGCCGTTTTATAGTCGGTATTGCGCAGCTTCTTTACCGGCACCTCCGTCAGCACAAAGGTGTCAATAAACTTCCGGGCAGGCTCCATGCCGCCATCCAGGAAGCAGGCGGCAATGACGCTTTCCACCGCGTCTGCCAGGATGGAATCCCGGGTTCTGCCGCCGCCGGTCTCTTCGCCGTGACCCAGCAGCAGGTGTCTGCCCAGATCGATGCGGTCAGCCACCATGGCCAGGGCCCGCTCGCAGACCATGTCGGCCCGCATCCGGGTCAGGTCTCCCTCCGGACGGTCGGGGAAATTGCGATACAGATACTCCGCTGTCACCATGCCCAAAATGGAGTCGCCCAAAAATTCCAGACGCTCGTTGCTCTTGAGGCTGTCATGCCAGCGCTCGTTGGCGTAGGAAGAGTGGGACAGGGCGTTCTGCAGCAGAGTGATATTCTTAAACTGATAGCCAATGGCCTTTTCCAGGTCCTTAATCATCGACATTTCCCTCCGACAGCTGCTTCAGAGCTGCCTCCAGTTCGCCGGAGAAGTCGGCGCCGGCAGCGTCCATGGCCTGCTTCACCGCATTGCGGAAGGCCAGGGCATCGGACGAACCGTGGGCCTTGATAACCGGCTTCTTGATACCCAAAAACTGGGTGCCGCCGATTTCACGGTAGTCCATCATCTTCATCACATCGTCCACGCCCTTCTTGCAGAAGAGGTAGCCGATTTTGGACAGGGTGCTGCGCTTGAAGATCTTATGCTTCATGAGGCTGCCCATGAACTGGGCGGTTCCTTCGATGGATTTTAAGAGCACATTGCCGCTGAAACCGTCGCAGACCACCACATCCACTTCACCCAGCAGGGTATCACGTGCTTCGATGTTGCCGATGAAATTCACAAGGCCCTTGCTGTGGGCTTCCTGCAGGAGGGCATAGGCTTCCTTCTGCAGGGGCGTACCCTTGGTGTCCTCGGTGCCGATGTTCAGAAGGCCCACACGGGGATTTGCGATCCCCAGGCTCTTTTTGGCATACAGGCTGCCCACGATGCCGAACTGCAGCAAGAATTCGGGTGTACACTCGGCATTAGCACCGCAATCCAACAGGATGGTCTTGCCGCCAACCTTATTGGGCATGGCAGGACCCATGGCGGCCCGGCGAATACCCTTGACACGCTTGACGATCAGGGTGGCACCGCTCAGCAGCGCACCGGTAGAACCGGCGGAGATCATGGCATCAGCCTGGTCCTCGGACAGCATACGCAGACCGACGACCATGGAGGACTCCTTCTTCTTGCGGCAGACATTGGCCGGGTCATCGTGCATATCCACCACATCCGGGGCGTGAACGATCTCGAGTCCCTGGGGCAGTGTTTCACAACCGGCTTCCTTGGCGGCTGCGAGGATCTCCTCCTCACGGCCCACCAGGACCACATTGGCATTCCACAGTTTGACCGCTTCGATTGCACCCAGAACCGGGGCTTTCGGGGCATGGTCACCGCCCATTGCGTCGATCAGAATTTTCATACTTCGCCTCTTTCTTTCATCTCGTCGATCACAGCCAGGGATCGGTTGGCGATGGCCAGGTTTTTCTCAGCCTTCTTACGGATCCTCTGCTCCAGAGGGGCAATAATGCTGAAATTGATGTTCATGGGCTGGAAATTTTCCACAGAGGTATCGCTGATGTACAGACCCAAAGCGCCGATGGCGGTGGTTTTGGGGAAGTCAGGAAGTGCCTTCTCCTGCAGCTTGGCGGCCATGGCAACGGCCGCCAGGTAACCGGAGGCGGTGGATTCCACATAGCCCTCGACACCGGTCATCTGACCGGCAAAGGCCACCAGGGGGTTACGCAAGTCGGCATAGTAGCGATCCAGCAGACCGGGGCTGCGGATAAAGGTATTGCGGTGCATAACACCGTAGCGGACGAATTCCGCATTCCGCAGAGCCGGGATCATGGTGAACACCCGCTTCTGCTCGCCGAATTTCAGATGGGTCTGGAAGCCCACCAGGTTGAAAATGGTCTTTTCCGCATTGTCCTGGCGGAGCTGGACAACGGCGTAGGGTTCCTTGCCGGTCTTGGGGTCTGTCAGGCCCACAGGCTTCAGGGGGCCGTAGCGCAGGGTCTCAAAACCACGGCGGGCCATGACCTCCACGGGCATGCATCCCTCGAAGACATTGCCGTCCTCAAAGCCATGGACCTCTGCCTCCTCGGCGCTGACCAGTTCCTTCATGAAGGCCTCATACTGCTCCTTGTTCATAGCGCAGTTGATATAGTCTGCAGTACCCCGGTCATAGCGGGACTGCCACCAGGCCTCCTCCATATCGATGGAATCGATGGTGACCAGCGGTGCTGCCGCATCGAAGAAGTGCAGGTAATCGGCGCCAAAATAGCGGCCGATGGCGTCGGACAGGGCATCGGAAGTCAGAGGGCCCGTGGCAATAATGACAGGGCCTTCCGGAACCTCGGTGATCTCCTGATCGATGACGGTGATATTGGGGTGATTGCGGATCTTATCGGTGACCATCTGGGAAAAACCGTAGCGGTCCACAGCCAGGCAGCCGCCGGCCTCCACGCGGGTGGCATCAGCGCACTGAATGATCAGACTGTCCAGCCGGCGCAGCTCTTCTTTCAGCAGGCCCACGGCATTTTCCAGCCGGTCGCCACGAAGGGAGTTGGAGCAGACCAGCTCGGCAAAGGTATCCGCATGATGGGCAGGCGATTTCTTATGGGGCTTCATTTCATAAAGCTCCACCTGCAGGCCCCGCTGGGCCAGCTGCCAGGCAGCTTCCGAACCGGCCAAACCGGCACCGATGACTTTCACTTTCTGCATTAGCCTGCTCCTTTCTTTTTCCGGGTGGTTTTCTTGGCTGCGGACTTCTTTTCCGTCTTCTTTTCAGACTTTTTCTCGGGGGCAGCCTCGGCCTCCCCTTCCGCAGCGGTTTTCTTCTTATAATAGCCACGCTTGTCTTCCGGCAGGAAGTTGGCGCATTGGGGGTTGATACAGAAGGGCTTGTTGCGGCCCTTACCGGCCTTCTTAAACATAGACTGGCCACAGGTGGGGCAGTCCTCGGCGGTGGGTACATCCCAGGTCATGAAGCCGCATTTTGCGCCCATTTCACAGGCATAGTAGGCATAGCCATTCTTGGATTTGCGCTTGAGCATACCGCTGCCGCAGCGAGGGCATCGGCCAGGCATCCGCTCTACGATGGGCTTGGTATTGGTGCATTCCGGGAAGCCGGGACAGGCCAGGAACTTGCCGAAACGGCCGATCTTGACCACCATATTGCGGCCGCAAATCTCACAGATTTCGTCGGTGACCTCATCTGGCACCTTCAGGCGGGTGCCCTCCAGGGCGGCCTCCGCATCCTGCATCTGCTGGTGGAAATTGCCGTAGAATTCTGCCATCAGTGCCTTCCAGGGCTGCTTGCCCTCTTCCACGGCGTCCAGGCGGCTTTCCATATTGGCGGTAAATTCCACATCGATGACATCCTGGAAATGCTCCATCATCAGCTTGGTGACCACCTCGCCCAGGGGCGTGGGGGCCAGGCGCTTGTCGGTTTTATTCACATATTCCCGGTCCTGGATGGTGGAAACGATGGAAGCGTAGGTGGAAGGTCTGCCCACCCCCTTTTCTTCCATGGCCTTGATGAGGGTGGCCTCGGTATAGCGGGCCGGGGGCTGGGTGAAGTGCTGCTCCTTCTTGATGTTCATAATGGAGGCCTTCTCCCCTACCTGCAGATCCGGCAGCGGAGAACCGGCAGCATCCTCCTCCTCGTCCTTACCCTCCTCGTAGACGGCAATGAAGCCGGCAAAGCGGAGAGAAGAATGGGTGGAGCGGAACAGATGACCGGCACACTCGGTATCGATGGACACGGTATCATAGATGGCATTGGCCATCTGAGAAGCCAGGAAACGGCTCCAAATCAGCTTATAGAGCCGGTACTGCTCGCCGGTCAGGCTGCCACGGATCTTCTCGGGGTCCAGGGAAACATGGGTGGGACGGATGGCTTCGTGGGCATCCTGGGCACCGCCCTTGGTCTTAAAGACATGGGGATGGCCGTAGTAATACTCCTTGCCGTAACGACTGATGATGAAGTCAGCAGCCTCCTGCAGTGCCTCCGGGGCAATCCGCAGAGAGTCGGTACGCATATAGGTGATGAGGCCCAACGTGCCCTCGCCGGCCACATCCACGCCTTCATACAGCTGCTGGGCGATGGACATGGTACGCCGGGGCTGCATGTTCAGCTTTCGGGAAGCCTCCTGCTGCAGGGTGGAAGTGATGAAGGGTGCGGCGGCGGTCCGCTTCTTTTCGCCCTTTTTCACATTGGTAACGGTAAATTCCTTGCCGGTAATATCGTCGATAATCTGGTCCACCTGCTGCTGATTTTCCAGTTCCCGCTTCTTGTCCTCGCCATGGTAATGGGCAACGAACTGGCCAGGCTTGCCAATACGGTTGAGATTTACATCCAAAGACCAGTATTCCTTGGGGACAAAGGCACGGATCTCATTTTCCCGATCCACCACCAGGCGGGTGGCAACGCTCTGGACACGGCCGGCAGAAAGGCCACGGCGGACCTTCTTCCACAGCAGCGGCGACAGCTGGTAGCCCACCACACGGTCCAGCACACGACGGGCCTGTTGGGCATCCACCAGGTCCTGATCGATGGCTCTGGGGTTGGCGATGGCCTCGGTGACCACCTTCTGGGTGATGGCGTTGAAGGTCACACGGTGGGTGGTCTGATCGGGCAGATCCAGCAGTTCCTTCAGATGCCAGGAAATGGCTTCACCTTCACGGTCCGGGTCAGTTGCAAGATAGACGGTCTTGGCGGAACGGGCGGCGGTACGCAGTTCGTCGATGAGGTTTTCCTTTCCGGCAACCGGCAGGTACTCCGGCTCAAAATTCGTCAGATCCACACCCATGGTACTCTTGGGCAGGTCCCGCAGATGTCCCATGCTGGCCTTGACAGTATAATCAGGGCCCAAATATTTTCCAATGGTTTTCGCCTTGGAGGGCGACTCCACAATGACAAGATTGGTTCTCGTTGCCATGTCAGTTCTCCGTTTCATCGTTACTTCAGTTGCACCCGTTTGCCCGGCAGACGCTGCAGAAGGCCTTTGACCTCCAGCATGGTCAGCGCAGCCAGCACGACACCGGCCGGCAGGCCCGCAGCAGCCATAATGTCGTCGACCAGGGTATTGCCCTGCTCCACCAGTGCGTAGACAGTCTTTTCATGATCCGTCATGGGCGGGTGCTTTTTCTCAGCGTCACTATACTGGGTAGATGTGACGCTGTCAATCTCTTTTTTCTTTTTCTTTTCCCGCTGACTGAAAATCGAAGGCTTTTGCGCCACCTTGAGCAAGGGTTTTTCCTCGGCCATCTGGCGCTCCACTTCGTCGGGATAGGCGATCTGGCGGCTGGGCTTGCTGCGGTTTTTGATCTTACCAGGGAATAGAGCCTCATACTCCGAAAGCACATCCCAGCCGGAACCCACCATAATGGCACCGTCCCGCAGCAGGGCGTTGGAGCCGGCGCAGTTGGGCACATCGATATTGCCGGGCACCACGAACACATCTCTTCCCTGGTCTGCAGCCTGCCGGGCAGTGATCAGCGCGCCGCTTTTTTCCGGGGCTTCCACCACCAGCACGCCGCAGGACAGGCCGCTGATGATCCGGTTGCGTTTGGGGAAATTCCAGCGGAACGGCTCTGTGCCGGGGACAAATTCCGACAGCAGGCAGCCATATCGCTGCGTATCTTCAAACAGGCTGCGATTGGAAGCCGGATACACCACATCCACACCACAGCCCAGTACGCCGATGACAGGCGCATCACCGGTGAGCGCACCCTGCATGGCCATCGCATCGATGCCACTGGCCATACCGGAGACCACGATACCACCACAGGCGGCGATCTGGTAGCCTATACGCTTGGCAACGGTGAGGCCATAGGCCGTGGCCTTACGGGTACCCACCACTGCAATCAGAGGCAGGCTGTCAAAATCCGGCAGTGTGCCCTTGTAATAGAGCACCATGGGCGGGTCTGGTATATTGCGCAGACGATTGGGGTAAGCCGCATCCCGATAGGTCAGTATGTGGATTTTATTCCGGGCGCATTCCTCCTGGATCTTCCCGGCCTGGGTCAGATCCTTGTCCAGCAGGCTTTCCGCTTCCTCCTCTGTCATGCCCCCGGCCACCCCGAACGCTTCCGGATCGGCAAAGAAAATATCTTCTGCGTCGTGAAAATGCTGCAAAAGGTTGGCTTTTACACGATCAGACAAATTGGGCCGGGTGGCAAACCATATCCAATGCTGCAGCATATCCTGACCTTCTTTCTATCTTGGATCTATCAATTACAGTTGTCCCATCTGCCACATGACCACTGCCGCAGCAATGGCTGCGTTCAAGGATTCGCAGTGGGACTGCATGGGGATGATGAGTTGGGCATCGGCGGCCTCCAGCACTTCCCGGCGGACGCCCTGACCTTCACTGCCGATAACCACCGCCATCTTGCCCAGATCCGCCTGGCGGATGTCCCTGGATTTTTCGGACAGAGCCGTCACTGCAACGGGGATGCCGGCGCTTTTTAGGGCCTCGTGGGCCTCCTGCCAGGTGGTCTGCACCACAGGCATACGGAACACGGCACCCATACTGGCCCGGACCACCTTATGGCTGAAGGGATCGGCGCAGCCCTCCAGAAGGGCCACCTTTACATTCATAGCATCGGCGGTCCGCAAAATCGTGCCCAGGTTGCCGGGGTCCTGGATGCCGTCCAGCAACAGCAAGGGCGCAGAGGCCCGGAAATCAGATCGCTGAGGGAGCTTGCAGAGGAACACCGCACCCTGGGGCGCTGCCATGGGCGAAATGGATTCCATCACATCCTCCGGCACCCGGATGACACGGACATGATCCGGCACCTGGGCCTGGACACCATCGGACAGAATCACCGTATCCAGCCCGGGCCAATATTTCACCGCTTCCTCCAGAAGCTTGGTGCCATCGGCCACAAACAGGCCCGTATTTTCCCGCTCTTTCCGGGAAGAAAGCAGTTTTTTGACCTGCTGTAGAATGGGATTTTTTCGGGATGTGATCCTCGTTTCCATAACTATACACTCCGGCTATTGTAATATGGCCTATTATAAGCAGAATTTTCCGGCTTTGCAAGAGGGAATATACATTTATAATAAATATTCCCCATTCTCCCCCTAAAAACGCCAAAGCCGCCGGTTTCCCGGCGGCTTCGATGGCCTATTCGGTTTACGGACGGACCACATTGGCGATCCGGGCAATGAATTCCGCGTTGGTGGGCTTTTTACGGCCGGGCTTGATCTTGCCGCCGAAATACAGCTCCCGCATGGACCGGTCGCAGCGGCTCCAGCCGCTTTCGATGGCATGGCGGATGGCCCGTTCGGCCAACTGGGGCGTCGTGCCGCAGTATCGGGCAACGCCGGGATAGACAAAGCCTGTGACGGAATAAGCGGCCTCCGGCTGCTCCACCACCAGGCTGATGGCGGTCTGCAGATACCCATAGCCCAGCAGATTGTCCGGAACGCCCAGGTCCGCCAGGGCCCGGTCCACAGCTACCCTCACATCCTTTGGGCCGGAATTGCCCAGCATCGCCTGCAGATCCACATGATAATGCCGCCGCAGCTGCTCGGATTCGGCCACGCAATAGCGCATCAGGGTCTCCACCTTCTGCTCCAGGGTTCTCATATTTCCCTTCTCCAATTCTTCTCTATGTTCCATAAAAATACCTCGCTTCCATCCAATATGAGTGACCCCTTCAGCGATATTATGTATACCGCCTTTGGTTATTTGGATTATAGTTCATTTGTTCGTATTTGTAAAGGGGTTTTTCCTATTTCTTCCCTTTTCGACAATCTGAACAAATTCCTCTTTTTTCGACCCTCCCGTTTTCAGAAAACCGGGGCAAAATGACAAAAAGATTCGCGGAGAAAAACTTGGATCTTTTAGGCTTTGTTTATATATGCCAAAAATTTGCTTGTAAATTGACTTATTAACACAATGCCTATATAATTGCTGTATAATCAGGTATAAACAGTTTATGGTGAGGGGGTTGAATGTATGAAATGCAAAAGCTTTGATTTTATTTTTCCACACATCATTGAGGACCATGCTAGTGAACCAATCATTTTTACTGTACCAATCGAGGAGATGCAATACTGGCATCTCAACGCTGATGGTAGTAAGCTATGTAACAACAGCGATGGCGTAACATCAGTATTTTACACTATTAGGGATTATTATTGCGTTTTTGATGCAGCAATCATTGCAGAGTATTATAGTAGAAAGGCTAACGAATCTTATGATAAACCAGCTGATACATTATTTCTTACGCTAAAGTCAGCATATCGAGAAATCCACAAAGCTCTCGATGCAAAGTTATTTGCATACATCGCTACCCTTTTTCTGTATAATTGGTACAGCAGCGAAGATGTTAAGAATGGTGACCGCATTAGATCATTTGTTACTCAGAAATATAACAAACATATCACATTTATGTTTCGTAATGGTAAAATCAACCCTGAGGACGATCCTGCTACAATCAGTCTGCATCTAATGGAGAACTTACAACAAATAAATAAATGGCGGAACAGCAAAACTGGTCGGTGCTGTTTTGCAAACTTTGCTAGATTAGTCGATATACATGATGGCCACCATGCGGACTGGGCAGACTGTTTTGATTTCATGGCGCTACAATGGAGCAAAAAGAACAGATGCATCGCCGTTTCGGAGAATGCCAGCGAAGTTCTATACGCCATTTCCGGCATAAAGAAAAATGACATGATTAGCAATGCTATACAGAAAATTTTGAGAAAAAAACTGCAAAAAAGGTTAATTGATCGTACTTACAATCTCAATAGTGTTAGCGAATCCGTTTTTTGTTATGTGAAGTGGCCACAACACACAGATGTACGATTCTATTATCCTACCTATCGTTTTCTTATCGATCAGAAGTATTTACCTGAAACTTATAACAGACTTTTCACCTGTTGCGAGCGAAAAATATTTGGTGCCTACCACAATGCACCAGGCGAAATAATCGTTGCGGCAAGTTGTTGCTCAATTTGCGAAAAGGTCAAGCAATCCCCAGAGTTTTCTCAAATTGATGTCAAATATCTTATTGATGATAAAAAAGATGACTTTGATAGTCTTTACAAATGGCCTGAAAAAGTAGACAAAATGGTAAAATTTGATGTTATCGACCATAAGCTCATAATAAAGGCAATCAATGAATAAGGTGGAATAACAAAAACGACAGTTTTCGAATGAAAACTGTCGTTTTTTTGGCGGAGAGTGTGAGATTCGAACTCACGGTGGGTCGCCCCATCACTAGTTTTCAAGACTAGCTCCTTAAACCGCTCGGACAACTCTCCATATGCTGCCTAATATAGCACCTCATTTGTAAAAAGTCAAGGATATTTCCTCTTGACAAACCATGGCCCGTGTGCTAGAATACCATGGTCAACAAGTTCATAGCTTTTGATTCGGAGTGATACCCAAGAGGCCCAAGCGGCTCCCCTGCTAAGGGAGTAGGCGTACCAAAATGCGCGCGAGGGTTCAAATCCCTCTCACTCCGCCAAAAAACATCCACACCTTTCGGTGTGGATGTTTTTTGCTGAGAGGGATTTGAAAAATAAAATGCAACATGCCAGTGGCATGTTGCTCGCCGACGGCCGGACGGCGGCGACTCCTTGATTGAACAAAGCCCTCTCGCTCCGCCACAAAAAGTCCCTTTTGTCTACCGACAAAAGGGACTTTTTTCAATGATATCCGTTCCTTGGCACGAACGGGTGATATATGCCTGCGGCATATGAAGGAACGGATATTATATCATATTTGCGCAGCAAATATATCATATGGCGCGGCCGTATATCATATCGCATCAGCGGTGTCGTTTTTTATAGCAGCAAAAGTATTATCTAAGGTGCAGACAAGCAACAAAATCGTCCGGATTAAAAATAGAAGCCGGAGGATTTTGTATGTTACAGATTCTCTGCCAGGGTTTTTCGCTTTTCCCAGCCGCCGTGGAGGAAGTAAATGAGACCCGGAATGGCACAGCCGTAGGGCGCCAGGCCATAGCCCAGCACAAAGCCGTAGAAACCAAAGTCCAAGGCAATACCAAACAGCCAGCTCAAGCCAATACGCAGCACAACGCCATCGAGCAGGGACAACACCAGTCCCAGCTTCGCATTTCCGATACCCTGGATAAAGGCGTGGGTACCACGCATAATGGCCAGCGCCGGGAACATCCACAGAATAGCGGAAATAAAGGTGGCCGACATAGCATGGACCGCAGGATCATCGGAGAACAGCATAAACATCTGCTTGCCAATGGTCAGATACAGCACCATGCACACCACGGTAAAGACCATGGCGTACAGCCAGGCAAAGTGAACCACCTGCTTGGCTCTTTTCCGCTCCCCAGCGGCAATATTTTGGCTGATCATAGGCATGGCCGCATGCTGCACGCCCTGGGAGATCTTGTTGATGATATCGTCAATCTTCACGCCAACGCCAAAGGTTGCGGAGGCAACCACGCTGATGTTATTGACCATGGCATTGACATAGAGCATGGAAAGATTGATACAGCCGGACTGGATTGCCATGGGCGTACCAAGGCTCACGATCATGCCGCAGTAACGCCGCACCGGCACAAAGCTGGCAGGCTTAAAGTCAAAACCAAACTCCTCTTTATGTCTGTAAAGATACCACAGAGAAAACAGGAAGGACACCGCCTGGCCGATGATGGTGGCCCAGGCTGCGCCGGCAACGCCCATGCCACAGAAGCCAGTGAAGATGATATCCAAAACCAGGTTGATGACAGAGGCGATACAGATAAACATAAAGGGCCGCTTGGAATCGCCCATACCCCGCAGCACTGCCGCCACCATATTATAGCCCGCCGTAAACACCAGGCCGCCGCCGCAGATGACCAGATAGTCGGTTGCCATGGCGTAGGACTCGGCAGGAATGTTCATGGCCTGCAGGATGGGGTTTTTGAACAACAGAGCCACCGCGGAGAAGAAAATGCCCATGGCAAAAATGATGGTAAACAGTGTGCCGATGATATGGTTGATCTCCTTTTTCTTGCCGGCCCCCAAGGCCTGGGACACCAGCACCTGCCCGGCGTTAGAGAAGCCCAGACAGACCATGGTGGCAAAGTTCAAAATGAGGCTGCTCTGAGAAACGGCGGAAAGGCCGGGCGTGCCCACATAATGGCCCACGATGATCATATCCACCGTGGCGTAAAGCACCTGCAGGGCATTGGATGCCATAAAGGGCAACATAAACCAAAACAACTGCCTGGGGATATTGCCCTGGGTAAAATTCTTAGAAAGTTTCTTTGTTTTCACTTTTCTTTCCCCCTCCGTTTTCAACGGATTGGAACCTTTATTTTTATACAAATTCCTTTTTCTGCTGTTCGTTGAGGATCTTCAGCTTATTGTAGTAGGCCAGCTGTTCCAGAAGCAGCTTCATGGTTTTATCCAGTTCGCTGCCCTCGGTATAATCGGCCTCGAACATCCAATCCACACGCTCATGCTTGAGAAGCGGTGCTGCCTTGTGCTGCTGGTCCTTGGAGTAGATGGCGATGGAGTGGCCGCCGGACTGCTTCACCAGCTTCATGCAGGGCACATCCGTCAGGCCGTCACCGATATAGATCATATTGCTGAAGAACACCCGCTTTTCGGAGTCGGGCCGGGAGCGGTTCAGATCCACATCGTTGTTGATATCCAACACGCCCTTGTTGATGCGGTAGACGAACTGGGTCTTGTTGGTATAATTGACCGCCATTTTGGGCCAGTAGGCCTGGCCATCCTTATAGAGGAACTCGCAGGCGTAGATCCGCTTGAAATATTTTGCAATGGAAGTTCCCTCGATGATCTCCTTGAGGCCAGAGGACAGCACATAGTGCTCCACCTCTACCCCGGCTTCCTCGGCATAGCGGTTGATCCGCTCAAACCAGCCCTCCACGCCGGGGTGGTACTCGATGTCCTTGCCGCAGTCCACCAGGGACTGCCGGGTCAAAGGATTGCCGCTTTCGTGGGATTTTTCCACCATACAGTACATATAGGTGAGGATATTATCCATAGTCTCCTCTGCGGCCACAACAGCGGTGTGGTTCCAGAATTCATGGGGTTCCATGCCGATACTGGGGATGAAGGTGTACTCCTGCATGTCACGGGTGCAGAGGGTCTTATCGAAATCATACATGATGGCGATGATGGGTTTGCTCATACGTTTCTCCTCATTTGTAGCATCGTTATTCCTGCTCTTTGGGGCGCTTATAGCGGCCATGGGGTTCCCAGGCGGCCAGCGGATAGCGCTGCATGGCGCCAAAGATCCGTTCCTTCAGGTCGGGGTAGGTTTGGCTCAAATCGTAAACCAGCTGCTTGATCTCCTCCCGCTTGGTGGATTTGTCCACAGGGCAGCGGTTTTCTGTCACCGGCAATTCCACGCGCTTGGCAAAATTATCCACGGTCTTTTCGTGGATATAGAGCATAGGGCGGATCTGGATGATGCCGGTGCGGTCCAGATCCGTCACCGGCTGGAAGCAGCTGATGCGGCCCTCGTAGATGAGGCTCATGACGAAGGTTTCCACCGCGTCATCATAATGATGCCCCAGGGCCAGCTTGTTGAAACCTAAGTCCAATATGGCCTGGTTCAATGCGCCACGGCGCATTTTCGAGCAGAGAGAGCAAGGATTTTTCTCCTTGCGATGATCAAAAATGATGGGGCCGATCTCGGTCTTAATGATGTGGTACGGGACCTCCAATTTTTCACACAGGGCTGCGATACCGCTGTAGTCCATGCCGAGGCCCATGTCGATGGTGATGGCCTCCAGGGCAAAGGATTTGTTAAAGAATTTCCGCAGATAGGCCAGCAGCTGCAGCAGCACCAGGCTGTCCTTGCCGCCGGAAACGCCGACGGCGATGCGGTCGCCCTCATGAATCATATCGTAATCATCGATGCACCGGCGCATCAGACCCAAAAGTTTCTGCATTGTTTCGTTTCCTCCGAAAATTTCTAAAAATCGCAAGTGAGTATTTAAGAGCATTTGCGAGCATTTAGGAGCATTTGTGAGTTTGTTGTATGTTGCACAAAATTTAGTAAAAAAGGTGTTGACATTTCATTTTGTGTATGATATAAATAGCAAGCTGTTTAGGAGTATTGTACTCCAACCAATCAAATTTGTCAAAATATTTTACTTTCGGAGGAAAGAATATGTCCACTACTTTTTTGAAGAAGGAGACCCTGGAGCGTAAGTGGTACGTCATCGACGCTGCCGGTAAGCCCCTGGGCCGTACCGCTGTCGAGGCCGCTAACCTGCTGCGCGGCAAGCACAAGGTCGATTTCACCCCCAACGTTGACTGCGGCGACAATGTCATCATCATCAACACCGACAAGGCTGTCCTGACCGGCAAGAAGATGGAGCAGAAGTACTACTATCGTGTGACCGGCTGGATCGGTGGCCTGAAGGAGACCAAGGCTCGTTTCATGATGGAGAAGCGCTCCGACTACGCTATGGAGCTGGCCATCAAGGGCATGCTGCCCAAGAACGCCATCGGCCGTAACGCCATGACCCGCGTTCACCTGTACAAGGGTGCCGAGCATCCCCACGCTGCTCAGAAGCCCGAAGCCTGGACCCTGTAATTGGAGGTAACGAACAATGTACGAGAGCAAGAAGAAGTATTTTTACGGCACCGGCCGTCGTAAGTCCTCCGTTGCACGCGTCCGCGTCTACGAGAACGGCACCGGCTCCATCATCATCAACGGCCGCGACATCGATGACTACTTCGGTCTGGAGACCCTGAAGCTGGTCGTCCGTCAGCCCCTGGTTGCTACCGATATGGTCGGCAAGGTTGACGTTGTTGTTACCGTCGCCGGCGGCGGCGTTTCCGGCCAGGCCGGCGCTATCCGTCACGGCATTTCCCGCGCTCTGCTGGGCCTGAACGCCGAGTACCGCGCCACTCTGAAGGCCGCTGGCTTCCTGACCCGCGACCCCAGAATGAAGGAGAGAAAGAAGTACGGTCTGAAGGCCGCACGTCGCGCTCCCCAGTTCTCCAAGCGCTGATTTTATATCTGCACTTACTGGAACACCGCTCCATTTGGAGCGGTGTTCTTTTTGCTTTCCACAAGAAGGCCTTCAGACCGTCATGTTGAGGGGACCCCATGCAGCCTGCTGCATGGGGAGAGGAGGAACAGCGAAATGAGTGAGCTTTCGGCAACAAGACGGAAGCGAAGGATATGGAGCTTGTGACGACGAAAGGCCGCACGTCGCGCTCCCCAGTTCTCAAAGAGATAAGTTCTTATTTCTACGGATTATATACAAAAAGCTCTGCTATGCAGGGCTTTTTGAAGTCGGATCGTAGCCA
>JAZUBW010000085.1:0-26066 GCA_045638785.1 Faecousia sp. | reverse complement strand
CCCGGTATTGGCAAATCTACACTTCTTTTGCAGATATGCAAAACACTTTGTCGCGAACGTACAGTGTTGTATGTTTCAGGAGAGGAAAGTGAACGTCAGCAAGTCGGAGGCCAAGCGGTCTTAGGAAGACAACAGGTCAATCCAACTCCTTGGCTCACAGAACGACATGGCTACGATCCGACTTCCCGGTATTGGCAAATCTACTCTTCTTTTGCAGATATGCAAAACACTTTGTCGCGAACGTACAGTGTTGTATGTTTCAGGAGAGGAAAGTGAACGTCAGCTAAAGCTTCGGGCTCAGCGACTGGGCGTTGCACCGGAAAATCTCTACATTCTGGCTGAGAACAGCCTGGCAGATATTCTGGCGTCAGTGGAGCAGACATCCCCGGATGTTCTGATCGTGGACTCCATTCAGACCATGTACAGCGCAGAAAATGAGTCCTCTCCAGGCTCTGTTTCCCAGGTCAAGGATTGCACTATGCAGCTGATGCAGATCAGCAAGATCCAGGGCATCACGGTATTCGTGGTGGGCCATATCAACAAGGACGGCAACATTGCCGGCCCCAAGGTGCTGGAGCATATGGTGGATTGCGTCCTGTATTTTGAGGGCGATCCCAATACCTCCTACCGGCTGCTGCGGGCAGCCAAGAATCGTTTTGGCTCCACCAACGAGATCGGTGTCTTTGAAATGCTGGATACCGGCCTGCGGGAGGTGCCGAATCCCTCCCAGATGTTGCTGGAGGGCCGGCCGGAAGGTGCTTCCGGTACCTGCGTGGCCTGTGTTATGGAGGGCACCCGGCCTATTTTGGCTGAAGTCCAGGCCCTGGTCAGCAAGACAAGCTTTAATGTACCCAAGCGGACGGCTGACGGTTTTGATTTCAACCGTGCGGCTCTGCTGCTGGCTGTTACGGAAAAGAGAGCCGGTATGAAGCTGAGCCTGTTCGATGCCTATATCAACGTCATCGGTGGCCTGCGGTTGGACGAGCCCGGCGCTGACCTGCCGGTGGTGCTGGCAATCGCATCGTCTTATCGGGATGCGGTGATCTCTGATGACCTGGTTGCTATTGGCGAGGTGGGTCTGACGGGTGAGATCCGCAGCGTATCCCAAATGAATCAGCGCCTGCAGGAAGTTGCCCGTCTTGGATTTAAAAAGGTTATTATCCCGAAATTCGGCTCCGATAAGTTGGAAATACCCAAGAGCCTGGAAGTCTACCGGGTCCGTAATCTTCGGGAAGCCATCGAGGTGGCCATGTAAATGAATAGGCATGATGCTGAAGTGGCCGTGTAAAAATAGGGGAGGGGCAGTATATTTGCCCCTCCAATTTTATTCAATTTACTCGTTATCATCGGAAAAATCCAACTTTGACAGGGGATTTGCCTGGGCGGCAATTTTCAGCTCCGTGTTCTCAATATGGGTATAAATTTGGGTCGTATTCAGGTTTTCGTGGCCCAAAACTTCCTGAACAGTCTTCACATCCACACCGCCGGAGAGCATCATGGTAGCTGCCGTATGGCGGAGTTTATGGGCAGAAAACTGGCTGGCATCCAGGCCTGCCTGCAGTAGCGCTTTTTTAACAAGACGGTGCACAGCGGTGACACTAATGCGATTATTATCACGACTGCCGAAGAGTGCCCGATTGTCGGTGAGTATTTTTTTGTTGCGTTCGGGCAGATAGGCGTCAATGGCTTTCCGGCAGGGTGTACCAAAGTAGACAAAGCGTTCTTTGTTGCCCTTGCCAACCACGCGAATACGATCCTCGTACACATCGGTCAAATTGAGCCCAACCAGCTCACTGCGACGGATGCCGCAGTTGAGAAATAGCATCAAAATGGCGTAATCACGCTTGGCGTTTGGTCCAGAAACGGCCTGCAGCAGTGCAGCGGATTGTTCCATAGTCAAATACTTCGGCAGACTTTTCCGTAGCCTGGGATACTCCAGATCGGCCACAGGATTTTCTTCTAGCTGCTTTGTACGCACAGTAAGGTACTTAAAGAAGGATTTGATGGCTGAAAGTTTTCTGGCACGGGCAGAAGCATCAATGCCGTATTCCGGCACAGCAGAGTCCGGGTTGATTGCCCGGTCATTGGCAAGGTATGATAAAAAATCGAAAACATCCGATGCGATGACCGTACGGATAAAAGCCAGGTCAATATCTTTAATCGGAATATCATCCAGCCGTGTTGTGATGGGCATATCATTGCGCATCAGTTTCAGAAAGCGGAAAAACATTCGCAGATCCAAATAATATTCCTGAATGGTGCGGGGTGATTGACCTTTGATTGTTTCGTGGTAAGTAAGGAAATCCTTGAGGATTTGCGGACAATCCCGGTAAAGCTGCATAATAGAACCTCCAAATCGGCACAGAGCCTGTAATTGACTATATTGTATCATACATTCTCTATTAACGCAACAAAATCTTTATTTTGTTGCGTTGGAGTTTTGCGCAGGTGCAATTTGTGCCATATCTCAATACTACTTCCCTTTTATGCAGCGACACCCCGGAGCGGATTTTCATCCGTCCGGGGTGTTCCGTGTTCAGTTACCAGGCTTCACACAGATCCTTAAAGTAAATCAACATTTCTTCTTCGGTGTCAAAGTTGCACAGGTACATCTGGTTGGCCATCAGTGCAGACAGCGCATCCGGCACACGGCTGGTCATCTTCAGGCAGTGACCGTATTTACGCAGAACATCATCATGGCTCAACCGATAATTGCGGTAGTCACGGCGGCCAACGAAGGCACCGAAATGATGAGGTCTGCTCATGTCCATGGTGTTATAATCAAAGGCAATCATATCGGCCCAGATCTTGTACACGTCGGTCTCATTGGCGTAGTTGTACATTTCGGGGGTGTAACCGCCGGAAGGCCGCATATTGACCTCCAGGCCGATCACATCACCAATGTTGCCAAGACCGGGCTGATCTTCCGTCAGTACAAAGAACTCGAAGTGAACGAAGCGGCTACGGACATTGTATTCCTTTGCCACGGCTCTGCCGGCCTTCAGAATCTTTTCAGGCATATCCTTGACGATGTAGTACAGGCACTCGCTGCCGTCGTTAACAACATCCATACAGGAATTGGGGGTGATGTTGCCACTTTCGAACAGGGGCTCCCCTCTCGAGTTGATGATGGCGTCATAAGTCTGCACATAGCCACGGACGTACTCTTCCATGATGTAGATATTATCGTCCTTATTTTCGATAAACCAGCGCAGATCGTCATCGGACTTGATCTTGTAAGTATTGTTGGCACCAACGCCGTTGTCGGGCTTGGCAACCACAGGATAGCCCACCTTCTGGACGAAGGCATAGGCATCGTCCCAGCCTTCCACCAGGTGGTAACGTGCAGCAGGCACACCGGCACGCTCATAGTAGGCCTTCATGGCGGACTTCAGCTTCATGGGCTCCATATCTGCCTCTTTGAAACCGGAGCAGATATTAAAGTCGGTACGCAGACGGGCGTCCTGCATCAGCCAGTACTCATTGTTGGACTCCAGGTAGTCGATGCGTCCGTACTTATGGATGAAGAATGCCACGGCCCGATGGACTTCATCATAGTTCTCCAGGCTGCTGACCTTGTAATATTCGTGTAGATTCATCCGCAGCTCCGGCAGCAGATCGTCATAGGGACAATCGCCGATGCCCAGAACACGCATGCCGTTTTCCTTCAAATGCTTACAGAAATACCAGTAATTTACGGGAAAATTCGGGGAAATAAACACAAAATTCTTCATATAATCCACTTCCTTTACAGAAATTCGGGGACATAAACCTTGCACATCTCATACCACCAGGGCCAATCGTGGTCCACATCGAAGCCCCAGTAATCCACATTGGCCTGGATACCCTTCTGATGCAGAACAGCCTCCAGACGGCGGGTGCTGGCTACCAGCGGGCCTTCCCAGGCACCCTGGCCTACCACGATGCGAATCTTGCGATGGTTGTACATATCGATGTAGTAGTGATCATCGGGCATGTTGGCCAAGTAGTTCACCGGGCAGTTCTGATACAGCAGCTCGTCCATATAGCCGCCGAAGAAATCCTGGGAGTCATAGACACCAGAAATGGCGAAGACACCGTCAAACAAATCGGGTCTGCGGAAGAACAGGTTGGCAGCATGCATTGCGCCCATGGAGCAGCCAAAGGTCATGATGTCATTTCTTCCGGAGATGTTTTGGATGGTGGGAACGATCTCGTCGACAATGTAGTGATACCAGCGCTCGTGGTTTTCCGTGCGCCAGCGGTTGTCTGCGCCGGTGGCAGCCCAGGCAATATCGTCCAGGCAGTCCACGGAGAAGACGGTGCATCTCCCCTCTTCGATCCACTGGGCCCAATGATCGATCATGTGGAAGTTCTCGAAATCAAAGAAACGGCCGGACTGGCAAGGAATGAACATCACCGGCTTGCCGCCGTGGCCATAGACTTTGAACTCCATATCACGGCCCAAATGGTGGCTGTAATGCTTGAAATACTGAATATACATCTATCTTCTCCTAAAAGTTTATTTTCTTAAATACCAAGACATTCCATAAAAATGGGGATCTGCTGCTCCCAGGAAGCCTCTGAATGGTTACCGCCAGGGACAATGCGCATGGTCAGATGGACCTGCTTGGTCAGCAGCAGGTGCGATGCTGCCATGAGTGCGCCGGCGCTGGCGAAATGATTGTCCATTTCCTCGCTGCCGTAGTCCATGTAGATGCAGGTATCCTTCCGTAAGTTGGCTTTGCCAATCATCTGCATGATCTTGTTGGCATCCACCCACAGGCTGGGCGACAAACAGGCAGCCCTTTGAAACACGTGATTGTAGGCACACACACCGTAAAGGGACATGAGACCGCCCATGGAAGAGCCGGCCAGGAAGGTATTGTTGCGATCCGGCAAGGTGCGGTAATGGCTGTCAATAAAGGGCTTTAAGGTCCGGGTCAGCCATTTCATATAGGTATCTCCCCTGCCCCGGATCGGACCGAATTCCGGTGCAAAAAAGGAATAGGGAGAGTACTCTTGCAGGCGGTTATTGCCCTCGTGGTTACACTCAACGGCAACGATGATCAGTTGCTTTTTGCTCTTGCGCATGTAGTCCCGCATGCCCCAGGATTTACCGTAGGTCGCATCAGAATCCAGAAATACATTATGCCCGTCGAACATATACAGCACGGGATAGCGCTTACCGGAATCCTTCTGATAGTTGTCCGGCAGGTACAGGTAGACACGGCGCTTGGCCATTCCGCTGAGTTCCGGGATCGTGACATACCACTTTTTTAACATGAAAAAGTGCCTCCAAATGGTGTATGTAGTTTAATGCAATTATATGCTGAAATCCGTGCATTGTCAACAAGTGTCCGTCTATTTAAGTGAAAATTGCCAACTAATTTCCTTTTTTGCTGACAGATATCTGCAAAATTGTGTATTTACAACTGGCCCAATCCATAATAAAATATAAGAAAACGCAAAACAGGAGGCAGCAGCTATGAGCGTAAAACGAATTGGCGTTCTGACATCCGGTGGCGATGCACCGGGTATGAACCCTTGTGTCCGTGCGGTGGTCCGTGCAGCTCTGTATCATGGCCTGGAGGTTTACGGTATCCGCAGAGGATGGAACGGCCTCATTAACGGCGATATCGTAAAGCTGGATCAAAAGAGTGTGTCCCATACCATCAACCGTGGCGGTACGATCCTCTATACGGCCCGCTCCCGGGAATTTATGACGGAGGAAGGCCAGCGCAAGGCGGTGTCTACCTGCAAGTTCTTGGGCCTTGACAGCATCATTGCCATTGGCGGCGACGGCACCTTCCGTGGTGCCCGGGCGCTGAGTAAGCACGGCATCAATGTCATCGGCATTCCCGGTACCATCGACAATGATATTTCCTGCACCAACTATTGTATCGGTTTTGACACCGCTGCCAATACCGCTATCGAGTGCATCGATAAGCTGCGGGATACCATGCAGTCCCATGAGCGCTGCTCCGTGGTGGAGGTCATGGGCCGTAATGCCGGTTATCTTGCCATGTATGTTGGCCTGGCAGTTGGCGCAACAGCCGTGCTGGTGCCGGAAAAGCCCATCGATTTTGAAAACGATGTGATAGAAAAGATCCGTCGGGCTCGTTTCAATGGCTTTACCCATTACATGATCGTGGTGGCAGAAGGTGCAGGTTCTGCTTCTGAGATCGCAGCTCGGATCAAGGAAGCGATCGATCTGGATCCCCGTGTGACGGTGCTGGGTCACATCCAGCGTGGCGGCGTTCCCAGCGGCCGAGACCGTGTCAATGCTACAAAAATGGGCTATCTGGCCGTGGAGCTACTGCTGGCCGGTAAATATAACCGCATCGTATGTACCAATGCAGGCCGATTCACCGACATCGACATCGATGAGGGTATAAACATGCAAAAGAGCATCCAGCAGATGGAAGTGGATGTATTGGCATCCATGACCGGTATCTAAAAAAGAACGACCAGTCCTTCGGGACTGGTCGATTTTTTATGCTTTGGGATGGCACTTCTCGTAGACAGATTTCAGCTTCTTGTTCACCATCTGGGTGTACATTTGGGTGGAAGAAATGTCGCTGTGGCCCAACAGTTCCTGCAGGGAGTCCAGGTCTGCGCCGTTTTCCAACAGATGGACAGCAAAGCTGTGGCGGAGGGTATGGGGCGTGATGGGTTTTTCAATGCGGGCGGTGGATTGGTAGAACTTCAGATTCTTCCAGAAGCCCTGGCGACTCATGCGAACGCCGGAAACATTGACAAACAGTGCGGTTTCTTCGGGATCTGCCAAAAGAGACGAGCGGAAATCCTTCAAATAGGCCTGCAGCGCCCTCCGGGCTGCGGGATAGAGCGGAATAATGCGATGCTTCTTGACGCCGGCGCACTTGATGGTGCCAAGCTCCATATTCACGTCGGAAATATCCAGTGCGATCAGCTCGGAAACCCGAATGCCGGTGGCATACAGCACCTCCAGCATGGCTTTGTCCCGGCTGCCCTTGGCATCGGTGGGCGCCGGCTGGCTCAGCAGTAGCTCAATTTCACGGCCGGTGAGGATCTGGGGCAGCTTCTTCTCTCCGCGATCCACATGAACTTCCACCACAGGGGTCTGCTCTAGAAAACCGGAGGTAACCAGGTAGCTGTAGAAGTTCTTAAGGCTTGCCAAATTACGGGACAGAGTGGCACCGGAACGGCCATCCTCCTCCAAATGGGCAAGATAATCCTGAACATGTATCTGAAGGGCATCTAGAACATTCAGACCGGCTGTTGCATCCAACCAATCGGAAAACTGCCGGATATCCCGCAAATAAGATGCAACCGTATTGGCAGATGCCTGCTTTACCTTCGTCAGATATGTTTCGTAGGCCTTGATCAGATCCAGCATAGACGCCCTCCTTTCCTAAAACTCGGCTATAGGGAAAAATATAACCATCCTGCTGCCCGTTACAGGCAACAAAACGGCCATACAATCCTCATAATTCCCTGTGGTCCTACTATAACCCATGGGTCATCAAAAAGCAAGCCGGAAAAGGTGGGCTATGACATTTTTGTAAATTATGTCCATGATTATGTCAACACTTTTATGTTAACCGATGCAACTGCTTTCCGGAATACTTTGGTTGAAATGATTGGGAAATATATCTTGTGACTTACTTTTATATAGCCCCAATATCTAGTTTGGCGAAATGGTCAACGACGAAATTTGAAAGAGTAAATGAAATTTACCTATTTGTGAACTTTGCACAATAATCTTTTATCGCAATTTCGGCAGCCGATATTTCGCCTTTTTATTACCTTTCAGCCCAAAAATCCACACGATAAGTGCCGAGCCGAGTACCATCAAAACGGTGATCCCAACACCGCTGCGAATGCCGTCAAAGGCCAACACACTGCAGCACAGTAGCACGAGAAAGTATGCTCCGGCCCCACCAAGACTCATGGCCAATCGGTTGCTTTGCCCCCGTTTGATGGCGATGATTGCGGCCGAAAGACTGCCCATCAGCAGAGCCAGTGCAACAATTGCATTTTCTGATCCTTCCCCAACCGTTTCTGCGTCAATCAAATAACCGCCGATTGCTGACACCAGCAAGCTGACAGAGAACCCTATGATGCCGGCTATGAGTAACGTGATCATTATTTTTGGATTAAATTTTGTGTTTTTCATATTCCTCTCCCCTTTCGTCTCATCCATATGAAGAAATGAGCATAAAAATAACCGGAGCAACAATCTGCTCCGGTTATTATGTATGGAATTATTCCTCAACTGCGGGCTGAGCGGTCAGAGCCTGGAACTTGGCGCGGGTATCCTTGACCTCGGTCAGAGCCTGGGCAATGGCCTCCTCGGTGCGGCGCAGGGCGTCATCCATGTACTCGTTGCTGGCCTTGCGCAGGCCGGCGATCTGGACCTTGGTCTGCTCGACCATCTCGACACACTGGCGCTTGGCCTCGTTGTAGATAGCCTCCTGAGAAACCATGCGGGCAGCTTCCTCAGCGGCCTTGCGGATGATGTTCTCAGCCTCGTGACGAGCCTGGCTGATGAGCTCATTTCTGGACTCCACGATGGTGCGGCTCTGCTTCAGTTCGGCAGGCAGCTGGGCAATGATTTCGTCGAGCATATCCAGTGCTTTCTCACGCTCGATGATGCACTTGTCAGCACCCAGAGGCATGGCTCTGGCGTCCTGGATCATGTCGTACAACGAAGTGATGATATCTTCAAGATGCTGGTCGTTCATTTGGAATTTCCTCCTTGGCGTATTTCGTTTATTCTGCTCTGAAAATCCGGAATGATCTCAGCCGGCAAAAATTCAGATAGATCTACTTTGTAATTGCCCAGTTCCTTGACGGTGCTGGAGCTAAGGAACATATACTGGCTTTCAGCGGTCAGGAACATGGTGTCCAGCTCAGGGTTGATCTTGTGATTGATCAGCGCCATCTGGAACTCATTTTCGAAGTCAGAACTGGCACGAAGACCCTTGACAATGACACAACTTCCCTTCTTCCGGGCATAATCAGCCAAAAGCTCGCTGGAGCAGTCGACTTCCACATTCTCAAGGCCCTTAGTGACCCGACGGATCAGCTCCACCCGCTCTTCCAGGGAGAACATGGGGTTCTTGCCCGCATTGACCATGACACAAACGATCAGCTTGTCAAAAATCTTGGACGCACGGCGGATGATATTCAAGTGACCGCTGGTAATGGGGTCAAAACTGCCGGGATAGATGGCGATTTGCAAGATGAGCCACCTCCTTAATTCTTTCGATAAAAGGTAACCAGGGTATTGCCGTATTTATAGTCCCGAGAACGGGTAAAACCAGGCAATTCCAGGGAAAGATCTTTTCCCAATGGCCTTTCGGCTACTATTATACCACCACTTTGTAAAATGTCAATTTCTGCGATGAAATTTAATGAATTTTCTAAAAACACCTCGGCATATGGCGGATCCAGGAAGATGATGCCGAATTTTTCCTTGCAGGTTTTCAAGTAAGAAAGATAGTCACTGCGGACTACCCTACCCTGGCATTCCAGCTTGGTTCTTTTAAGATTTTCGCGGATCAGCTTGCAGGCATCTTCGCTGGCATCCACAAAAACAGCACGATTAGCGCCGCGGCTGAGAGCTTCGATGCCCAGCTGGCCGGTTCCGCCGAACAGATCCAGCACGTCCATACCGGGAATATCAAAATTGATGGCGCTAAACAGCGCTTCCTTGACTCTGTCAGACGTGGGTCGGGTATTCATGCCGTCGGGGGTCTTCAGTACCACGCCCCTGGCTTTTCCTGTAATGACTCTCATGGATTTCCTCCTGTATGAAAATGCTGATAGACCGCTTGTGCCGCATCAGCCGGCAGCAGTCGCTCCAGCTCCGGCAGGGTGGCCTGGCTAATGGCCGTTATGGAGCGGAAACTCTTCAGCAGCAGTTCTTTTCGTTTGGGGCCGATGCCCGGGATCTGATCCAGTTCTGAATAACGCAGCCGCTTGCTGCGCAGGGAGCGATGATAGCCAATGGCATAGCGGTGGACTTCCTCCTGGATGTTACCAATGAAGGAAAAGACCGACGGATTGGCATCGACGGAAATCTCCATTCCCTCAGGGGTCACCAGTGCCCGTGTGCGGTGCCGATCGTCCTTGACCATGCCGAACACCGGGATCCGCAGTTGCAGTGCTGCAAGGGCATCTACCGCCGTGGCAGCATGGGTAACGCCGCCATCGATGAGCAACAGATCAGGAGCAACGTCAAAACCTTTGTCACCATTGACATAATGGGTAAACCGGCGGGTCAGGACTTGATGCATACAGGCGTAGTCATCCTGTCCGTCCATATCCTGGATCTTAAACCGCTTGTAGTCGCTTTTCTTTGGTTTGCCATCCTCGAAAATCACCATGCCGCCCACCATGTCGGTACCGGAAATATTGGAAATATCGTAGGATTCGATCCGCTTCGGCGGCTCCATGGACAGCATTTTGGCCAGCAACACCAAACTGCCACTATATTTCTCTTCCTTGGACGTCAGCCGCTGAGCCTCTTCCAGAGCGTTTTTATTGGCCAGCTCCACAAACCGCAGGTTATCACCACGCTGTGGTACCCGAAGATGGGGCTGTTTTCCGTAACGCTGCAGCATCAGCTCCGAAAACAGCTCACTGTCCTCCAGTTCAAATGGCAGCAACACGTGCTTGGGGGCCAATCCCCTGCTGAGATAATATTGCTTCAGCAGGCTGGAAACGGCCTCTGCCG
Source organism: Faecousia sp. (assembly GCA_045638785.1). GTDB lineage: Bacteria > Bacillota > Clostridia > Oscillospirales > Oscillospiraceae > Faecousia. The sequence goes on along the minus strand of JAZUBW010000085.1, from coordinate 15,361 downwards.
GCTCGTCTGGCCGGGCAAACACTTCATAGTCCTTATCCAGCAGATTACCGCCGGAGTAGTGCAGAACCGCAAAGCAGGCTTTGGTTTCTGTCTGACCGTAGCCGATCACATCGGTATCGGCAAGGGTACCAGCGGTGACCAGCTGCTTCTGTCCCAGAGCCTCTACTGCGTTGAGCTTATCTCGCAGCGATGCCGCCAGCTCAAATTCCAGATTGTCCGCAGCCTTCAGCATTTGCGCCCGGATCTCGTCGGCAACGGATTTGAAGTTGCCCTGCAGCAGTTTTCGAGCTTCCTCGATGGCCTGGCGGTATTCGGTGCAGGTTTTCTGCTCCTGGCACCAACCGGCACAGCGGTTCATGTGATAATTGAGGCAGGGTCGGTCCTTGCCGATATCTCTGGGAAACTGCTTTTTACAAGCAGGCAGCTTCAGCGCCTGGTTCACAGCCTCCATAACCGCAGTAGTGACACCGCGGCTGCCAAAGGGGCCGAAATACTCCGCCCCATCGTCTGCGATCTTGCTGACTAATGTGATCGAAGGATAAACCTCCTTCCGGTTTAAGCGCAGATAGGGATAGCCCTTATCATCCTTCAGAAGGATGTTATATTTGGGCATATACCGCTTGATGAGGCTGCATTCCAACACCAGGGCTTCGAATTCAGAGGCTGCCACGATCACTTCAAAATGATCGATATGGCTGACCATCAGCCTGGTTTTCGGCGTATGGGAAACGGAGTCCAGAAAGTACTGGCTTACGCGGTTTTTCAATTTTTTCGCCTTGCCTACATAGATCACCTTGTCCGATGCATCACGCATGAGATAGACACCGGGTGCAAGGGGTAAGGAATGTGCTTTCTGTTTGAGTTCTTCCAAAGTCATAATCTCACCAAAAAGTGCCGCCTCAATGCGGAAGGCACTGAGGCGGTCAGAGTTTTATCAATAAACGTCACGCTGCAGCAAAAGCTCCAGAGCCGTTACGGCAGCTTCCGCGTCGCTGCCATCAGCGATGAGGGTCACAGCGGTGCCGGTAGCAATGCCAAGAGACATGATACCGAGCAGGCTTTTGGCATTCATCTTACGGCTGCCGGATTCCAGCCAGATAGAGCAGTTAAACTCATTAGCCTTCTGTACGAAGTATGTAGCCTGGCGGTTATGCAGGCCAGACTCGCAACGGACGACGACTTCTTTACTGTACATATTAGAACACTCCTTTACTGCCGAAGTAAGCGGTGCTTCGGTTGCTATTAATGATATGCAATAATCACAGAATTGTCAACCTTTTTCCACAGTTTGCGGGGAAAAATCACTTGAATTCGGCAATCGTGACGCCGTCTTCACCCTCACCATAAACGCCAAGCCGGAAGGATTTGACAAATTTGTTCTTTTTGAGAGCCTGATGGACGGCAGAACGCACCGCACCGGTACCCTTACCGTGAATGATCCGAACGGTTCCCAGATTGCTGCGCATAGCTTCGTCCATATAAAGATCCAGGACGCAGATCGCCTCGATGGTATCCATACCGCGCAGGTCGATCTCGGTGGACATGGCAGAGGTCTTCATTTCACGGCCGGAATGCTTCGGGCGCACATGCTTTTCCTTATAGGGGTTATCCAGTTCCAGCAAATAGATTTCGTCTGCCTTCGCTGTCAGTTTCATGATACCTGCCTGCAGCTGATAGGTACCGTCCTTATTGATTGCAATGACAGATGCCTTAGTGCCGAGCTTCAAAAGCTCCACCGTATCGCCAACGAGGATCCCTCTGGTAGGCGTGGGACGGTGCTTCTCCGGCTGTTTAGAGCGGAGCTTGTCCTCCGCTTCGTTCAGATTCTTCCGCAGTTCTGCCTGCCGCTGATTGATGCCTGCGGTATCAGCACTTTCTGCAATCTGTTTTTTCAATGCCTTGATCTCTTCGGACGCCTTATTGGCGGCATAGCGGGCATCCTCAATGATCTGCTGGGCCTCCTTACGGGCAGCCTCCATGGCCTTCTCACGCTCTTTGCGCAGCTGCTCGTGGTAGACTTCGCTCTGTTCCTTGATCTTGGCGGTTTCCTGTTTCAGACGCTCGGCCTCGTGGCGGGCAGATTCCATCTGTTGTCGCTGAGCTTCCAGCTGAGAAAGCACATCCTCGAAATCCTTATCGGACTTACCCACAAGGTCATCAGCTTCCTTCAAAATATGCTCCGGCAGACCCAGTTTGCGGGAAATGGCAAAGGCATTGGACTTGCCGGGAATGCCGATGAGCAACTTGTAGGTGGGCCGCAGGGTTTCCACATCGAACTCACAAGAGGCGTTGATAACACCCTTGGTTCGCATGGCATACAGCTTCAGCTCGGCATAGTGGGTTGTAGCCACCACATTACTGCCCATTTTGCGGCAGAATTCAATGATGGCCATAGCAAGCGCCGCACCTTCTGCAGGATCCGTACCGGCACCCAGCTCGTCAAACAGGACAAGCGTACGGTCATCGCACTGCTCCACCACATCAACAATAGTCTTCATGTGGCTGGAGAAAGTGGAGAGGCTCTGTGCGATGCTCTGCTCATCGCCGATATCAGCCAAAATGGCATCGAAAGTGGAAAGCTTGCTGCCGTCACCAGCCGGAATGTGCATGCCACACTCTGCCATCAGGGTCAGAAGACCCACGGTTTTGAGGGTTACGGTCTTACCGCCGGTATTGGGGCCGGTGATGATCATGGTGTCGAAATCCCGGCCCAGATGCAGGGAAATGGGCACCACCTTCTGGGGATCGATGAGGGGATGTCGGGCAGAACGCAGCTCTACCCTGCCCTGATCGTTCATCAGCGGCGCCCAGGCTCGCATCCGGTAACCCAGCTTTGCCTTGGCAAAGATCACATCCAAACGGATCAGCATAGACACATTGAGATTGATATTCTCCCTGTGGGCTGCGGCATCTGCAGAAAGCTCCGCCAGGATCCTCTCAATCTCCTTTTTCTCCTTCAGTTCCAGTTCCCGGAGGGCATTGTTGGCGTTGACCGCCGACATGGGCTCAACAAAGTAGGTACCACCGCTGGCAGAAACATCGTGGACAAGGCCGGGCACTTCGTTCTTGCACTCACTCTTGACAGGTACCACATAACGGCCATCCCGGATGGTGATGATGGGCTCCCGCAGGAACTTGGAAAACGCGGGAGAAGAAATGACCTTCTGCAGAGAATCTCGGATCTTGCCGGCCTGGATCCGCATATGGCGGCGGATATTGGCAAGCTCGGGAGAGGCATTGTCGGCGATCTCTTCCTCGGAAAGGATAGCGCCGTAGATTTTGTCTTCCAGATATTTATTGGGGCTCAGGGCCGCAAACAGCGGGTCCAGGACAGTTTTCTTTTCGTCCTCAGACACATAGCCCTTGATATTTCTGGCGCAGCGCAGGACACCGGCGATCCGCAGCAGCTCGATGGGCTGCAGGCTGCCGCCACGGTCAGCACGCTCCAGGGATGCAGACACATCCTGCACATCGCCAAAGGCAGGATTACCCTTGCGGGTGCAAAGGTCAGAGGCAGCGGTGGTCTCGTCCAGCAGTGCCTGCACATCTTCCAGGTCAGAAATGGGCCGCAGACGCAGACAGGCTTCCTTGCCGCCACGGCTGCCGGCGCACTCTGCCAGCATTTCCAGAACCTTGTCCAGTTCCAGTTTTAATAATGATTTTTCGTATAGTTCAGACATAGGTTTCTCCAATGTGTAGGGATTTGTAAAAATCAAGCGTCGAGAAGCCCCGTTCCAGCTGGGTGGTCAGGTAGGCTTCCGTCAGCGACGACAGCTGCACAAAGGCCTCCTGTCCAATCTCAAAGGCAAATAGTTTCTTGGGGTCGCAATAGACAATATAGCGCATAGCATCCAAAATCGACGCTTTAATGGGCATGCGGATGCCGGTGGAGGCTGCAAGGCACTTTTCACACAGCAGCGCACCGCCGGAAATGTCGAAATAAACAGGCGCCTGGCTGCCGCAGACATGGCATCCGAACAGGTCAGGGCTGTAGCCTGCCAGGGATGCGGCCCGCAGTTCAAAGACGGATTTAACCAGTAGTTCTGGTTTTTCCAGCTTGTCCAGGGCGAACAGGCAGTTCAGCAGCAGACTCTGCAGCTCAGGGTTGGGCAGATCCTCCTGAGAGAGGACCTCTGCTGCATGGGCAAAGTATGTACCCAGGGACAGCTTACAAAGGTCTCTGCGCAATCCCTGGAACAGTTCGATGGAGTGTGCCTCGTTGACAGTATATTGATTTTTATACTCAAAAAGCGTAAATTCGCCAAAGGCCAAGAGCTGACAGGGGGCGATCAGCGGGCTGTTTTTTCGGCGAAGGCCACGGGCTTTGATTGTAAGCTTTCCGTGGTTTCGGGTCAGCACCGTCAACAGAGCATCCCGGTCATTGTAGTCCGTGACTCTCAGGACGATGGCCTGGATCGTCAAATACATGCCTTTCCTCCATCTGGGATTCCTTGTATTGCAGGTAAAATGCCGGCGCTCCGGTCAGCAGGAACATATTCCAGTATTCTTTCGCGTTCATTGCCATCCCTCCGGCATTAGTTTTTGCCGGAGACAGCAATTTACACTGGAAAGTTTTACTCCTTATAGCCGAAATTGCGGACCATGAAGTCAGAGTCACGCCAGTTTTCCTTGACTTTGACCCAGGTAGTCAGATACACCTTGGTGCCCATGAACTTCTCGCAATCGGCACGGGCCATGGAAGAAATCTTCTTCAGCATAGCGCCGCCCTTGCCGATAATGATGCCCTTATGGCTTGCCTTTTCGCAGTAGATTGTTGCGTCCAGGTCGATAATGCCATTGTCACGCTCAGTAAAGGTAGTGATCTCCACGGCGGTACCGTGGGGAATTTCCTTTTCCAGGCACCACAGCAGCTTCTCACGGATGATCTCTGCCATCACCTGCCGCTCGGGCTGATCGGTGGTCAGATCGTCCGGGAACAGGAAGGGACTTTCAATGGCATATTTGTCGCATTCTGCCAGCAGCAGCTCCACACCGTCGCCGCTCTTTGCGGAAATGGGAATGATGGCATCGAACTTGTAGGCATCGCTGTAAGCGGCAATGACCTCCAGCAGCTTCTCCTTCTCGATGGTATCGATCTTATTGATGACGAGAATGACGGGGGTGCGCTTGGCACCCAGTTCCTCCAGCAGGGACTGCTCCTGGGCACCGACGGAAGGGATGGGCTCCACCACCAGCAGGGTCAGGTCTACGTCGGCAATGGAGTCGCGGACGGCATTGACCATGTAATCGCCCAACTTGGTGCGGGGCTTATGATAGCCGGGCGTGTCCACAAACACATACTGGGTATTGCCCTTGGACAAGATGCCGCAGATACGGTTGCGGGTGGTCTGAGGCTTATTGGAAACAATGGTGATCTTCTCGCCCACCAGGTGGTTGGTCAGAGTGGACTTGCCCACATTGGGCCGGCCGGCGATGGTCACGATAGCAGTTTTTGTATTCATAAGTAAATCTCCTGTATATTCTTACTGAAAATCGATGAGTCTGTCACCCCGATAGGTCAGGGTTCCTTTTTCTCCCTTGCGGTAGCCCCCGTAGGATAGCTCCGAAACATAAAAGGATTTCCGTTTGTTGCCCATCTGGAAGGTCACGGCATATTTATAGCTGATATAAGGCGGGGTCTTAAAGGACTTTTGCTCCACTTTTTGCTTGTGGACCACCGTGGCAGAAACCTTTACGGTCCTTCCAAAGCGGCTACACAGAAAGCGAACCATGATGATTCCATAAACAATAGCGAAAAAAACGAGCCAAAATATGCCCATGGGATCATTCATATCCTTCACCTGTCCTTTCAATCTCTCTGCATTCCGGTAATGGTGGCGGCGATATACTCCTCTCTTTCCCGCATCTGTTTTTTCATGGGACCCTCGTCCAAATGATCATAGCCCAACAGGTGGAGCATGGAATGGATGGTCAGATAACCGACTTCTCGCTTGACGCTGTGGCCAAACTCCTTGGCCTGGGCTGTGGCCCGCTGAAGGCTGATACACATATCGCCTAGGGGCACCAGGCCCGTTTCCGGATCCTCGTACTCCGTCCAATCCGTGGGGGGATTGCCGGGCTCCAGCTGGAACATGGGGAAAGAAAGCACATCGGTGGGCTTATCGATATTGCGGCTGGCCAGGTTCACGCCATGGATGCCCACATCATCGGTAATCATCACATTGATCTCACAGGCGGCGGCGACATTCTCCGCTGCCAGGGTGGCAGCTATGCACTTGCGGATATGTCCCGCCATAAGGGGCGCTTTGATATCAAAACACTGATAGGAAATGTTGATCTTATTTCTCATATTTCTTCCTCTGATAGCTGCCCTTGCCGGTGTAGGCAGGCTTTTTGATTTCTTTCTTCTGGGCTGCCTTTTCGTAGGCATTGATGATTTGCTGCACCAGGGCATGCCTCACAACGTCGGCAGAGGTCAGCCGGCAGATGGCGATGTCCTGCACGCCGTCCAGCACACGCACAGCATCCTTCAGGCCCGATTCTTTGTCGGAGGGCAGGTCGACCTGGGTCACGTCACCGGTGATGACGATCTTGGAGCCGAATCCAAGACGGGTCAGGAACATTTTCATCTGCTCCTTGGTGGTGTTCTGGGCTTCGTCCAAGATGATGAAACTGTCATCCAGGGTGCGACCTCTCATATAGGCCAGGGGCGCCACTTCAATAGAGCCGCGCTCCTGATACTTCTGAAAGTTTTCCGGGCCCAGCATGTCATACAGGGCATCATACAGGGGCCTGAGGTAGGGATCGACCTTGTTCTGTAGATCACCGGGCAGGAAGCCCAGGCGTTCGCCTGCTTCCACCGCAGGACGGGTTAGAATGATGCGGTTGACCTGCCGGTCACGGAAAGCCGCCACGGCTGCCGCCACCGCCAGATAGGTCTTGCCGGTACCGGCAGGGCCCACACCGATGGTGATGGTGTTCTTCATGATGGCCTTCATGTATTTCTGCTGACCAACGGTCTTTGCCTTGATTGGCTTACCCTTGGCGGTGATGCACACCACATCCTCTGCCATTTTCGCCACCTGGTCATCATGCCCCTCGCTGACCAGCGTGATCAGGTAGCGGACCCGCTGCTCATCGATGGCCTCGCCCTTGGATGCCAACATCAGCAGACCCTCCAGGGTGCGGACAGCTTTGTCTGCCGCTTCCTCGTCGCCCACAACCTTCAGTTCCGTTCCACGGTTAACGATGGAAACGGCCAGGGCATCCTCGATGCGGTGAATATTCTCGTCAAAGGAGCCGAAGACGCTGATGACATCTTCCACCCGCTCTGCATTTACGGTTCGTTCAATCATTTTTGCCATAGTCTGATACATTCTCCTCAATTCGTGTGATACCGATCATTTCATAGCAGCTGTAACCGGCATACAAAGACACGATGTCCTCATTTGCTGAAATTTGCTCCGTGGCAGCCAGGATCGTGCCGGCGCACATATGCTCCAGTAGATAATCCCTGGAATAAGCCAGCAGTATTTCCTCGGCCCCTGGGTGCACTGTGTCGGCCGTTTCGTAGTAGATCCAGGTCTCCACGGCCACCGCCACCGGTAGTACAAAGCCACCCGGCAGGGTCATATACTTTTCCTCATATATTTTAGCACAACTGGTATCCGAAATTCCACTACTATTCGCAAAAAAAATCCGTTTTTTTCCGATGATGAGCGTATATTTTTTCTTTTCACCGATTGGTTGCTGCCGATTTTGGAAAATGGAGGGCATAATGGTTCGTTGAATCCGTTTCGTCTCGGCAAAAATCTCTCCGTCAGCGCCGGTTGCCCGGATGCAGATGCCGCAATCGGTGTAGCCGGAAATCAGCACCTGTCCCCTCTTTACCGCCTGTCCGGCAGTGCAGAGGGCATTTCCTTTTCGCACGGTGATATCCCGAACGACACCGTCCTGAGCCGCCACGATACTGAGGATTCCGGTATTTTGCTGTACTTGTTCGGTTACCTCCCGCTCACGGACGGTGATGACGGCAGTGCAGCCCTTGGTGTTGATACCGGCCCAGGAAAGTTGCGGTATGGCCTCCAGCAGTGCGTTTTTCATTTTCTCGCTGCGGACCTCCCTGCGGTTTGCCCCAAAGACGATGCCGCATTCCGCTGCCTTTTCTGCGATGAGCCTGGAGGGAACGAAATGATTGCCTTCCACCTGAACAAAGAAGATCCTGCGTGGCAGATACCAGCTGGCCAATAACAGCAATAGTATCCCAATAGCCAGTATCGGGCGTTTTTTGAGCCGCAATGCAGTCCAATAAAGGCCATGCTTTCTTTTCACTCTCAAAGTGTCCGATCTCGCTTGTGCCAACTGCGATAATTTTCCCCAGTCACTTCTTTTGATTTCTAAAGTTAGCGTAAAATCGTCAATTTTCGTAATATTTTCAGTACTGATACCTTGCTTTTGAATTGAAAGCAATGCGGCAACAGGATCTGCACTGGTCAGTTCCACTTGGATCGTTCCGCTTACCGATAGCCGAAGTTCCATATCCTTACCCCCTGAGTACCCGCACCGCACCGATCATTCCTTGGATCACCAACTGGTGATTCTGCATTCTGCAGATGCGAAGATTTTGTCCTTCTATGGAAAGAGATCCAAAAGCAACGCGAACCTGGATGCATTCCGACTCATAGACCATGACGCCACGGTGATTTTCGATCAATATGCGATGTTCTCCACACAGCTCCAATAAGGGCTGTAAGGGTACAGAATCTATGTTTGGGATCCATTTTTCTGTCCACTTCCGCTGTTTCATCATTCATCCCCCTTTTGCAAAAGCTTATGCAAAGAGCGACTGCTCCTTGCATAGAATTCAGGGAGGTGATACGGATGAGAAAGGAAACTTCGGCATGGCTTCTTCCGCTTATGGGTATGTTTGTTTTGATCCTGGATGCTAAAACGGCTCTTTTGGGAGCGTCAGATGGTATTGCGCTTTGCCTGCAGACCGTGATACCGTCCCTGTTCCCTTTTCTTGCCCTCTCATCCATGGTCGTTTCCGGGCTGAGTGGTCGAGTATTCCGGTTCCTTACTCCTTTGGGAAGACTACTGAAGATCCCTGTGGGCAGTGAATATATTTGGCTGGTTGGTTCGCTTGGCGGTTATCCTGTCGGAGCCAGGACGCTTGTGCAGGCAAAGGATAACGGACTCAGCGATTCACAATATGTCCGTTTGATGGCTTTTAGCTGCAATTGCGGGCCGGCGTTCATCTTCGGTATTGGCGCGCATCTGTTTTCAAATTCTATTTGGTGCTGGCTTACATGGCTTATTCATATTGCTGTTTCGGTATTGTTGGCATTGCTGACCCCGGGTAAGGATGGGCGTGACCAACTGCAAAATTCTGACATTTCTAAGTCGATTTCGCCAACCATAACAGGGGCCGTTCAAACTATGGGCCTCATTTGCGGCTGGGTCGTACTTTTCCGGGTGCTAATTGCCTTTATGAAGCGATGGTTTCTGTGGGCACTGCCACAATGGGCACAAATTGTTCTGATGGGTATGCTGGAACTTTCCAACGGTTGCACAGCCTTGTATGCAATCGAGGATGAAGCATCCCGGTTTGTGCTTTTTTCTATGTTTCTTGGCTTTGGGGGCCTTTGTGTGACCCTGCAGACGCTGAACATCTGCAAAGATATTGGCATGTACATACCTGGCAAACTCATGCACTGCATTCTCAGCGGCCTTATTGCGGCAACTGTCGTTTTTCCTAAAATTCGATTGCAATGGTGTCTACTTGGCGGAGTATTATGTGTACTCTACTATTTCATCTGCAGAATTCTGCAGAAAAAGCTGGATTTTCACGGCATATTGTTGTATGATATAAAAAAACATTTGAGGTAACTGACATGCTGTTTCGCAAAAACATTCAGCGCCAGTGCGCCTACTGCGCCCACGGCACAAAATTGAACGAAGAACAGATCCATTGCCCGAAAAAAGGCATGAAGGATCCGGAAGATCACTGCCTGTTCTTTTCTTATGATCCCATGAAACGGGTGCCGTCCAAGACAAAGGCTCTGGATTTTGAAAAGTACGAGGAGTACGATTATTCTCTGTAACAAAAACGGGAGAGTCCGCGCAGGACTCTCCCGTTCATTTTATTTTGCGTGCGGGTCGAAGGCCACAGAATCGAAGGTAATGACGGTGTAATAGGTCATTTCTTCCCGGGCTAAGGCATCGTTCAGGTGGGAACGGATGGCAGCCTCCTGCCGGCGAAGGTCATCAGGTAGCACCACATCGAAGATCAAGTTGGTATGTCCGCTTCCCTGAACCATACGGAAATCATGGGTGCGGAGCCTTGTGTCATAAGTCTGCAGAATGGTATCCACCATTTCGTGGACCCGTGTCAGCTCCGGGTCATCGGTGATCACCGGGTCATAGTGGATCACCAGCTGCACACCATGACTATTGAGACACTCACGCTCCATATCATCGATGATCTCGTGACACAGAAGCGGATCTTCCCGGGCATCCATCTCCACATGCAGCGAAGCAAACCGCCGACCGGGGCCGTAATCGTGTACATACAGATCGTGATAGCCCAAAACCTTCGGATGACCGCTGACGTAGTCGACGATCAAAGCCTGCAGTTCCGCCGGAGCAGATTCGCCCAGCAGTGGGCTGATGGTTTCCTTCATCAACCTGATACCGCTGATAAAGATGAATACCGAAACCGCAAGGCCCATATAACCATCCATTCTGAAGGATGTAAAACGCTCAATGAGCGCTGCGACCAGCACAGCCAGGGTTGCGATGCAATCGTTCCTGCTGTCCTCTGCGGTAGCCAGCAAGGCCGTGGAATCGACCTTCTTGCCAAGGGTGCGGTTAAAGAGGAATAGCCAAAATTTCACCGCAACAGAACTCAGCAGGACGATCAGCAGGGCGATAGAGAAAGCTGTAGACTCGGGATGCAGGATCTTTTGAACAGAGCTCTTAGCCAGTTCAAAGCCAATAATGAGAATGATTGCGGCAACCACGAGGGCGGAAAGATACTCATATCTGGCGTGTCCATAGGGATGCTCTTCATCTGCCGGCCGTTCTGCCAGTTTGAAGCCCACGAAGGTGACAACAGAACTGGTGGCATCTGACAAATTATTCATGGCATCTGCCGTGATGGCCACAGAGCCGGAAAGAATACCGATCATCAACTTGGCAGCTGCCAGCAGCAGATTACAGACAACGCCTACAATACCGGACAGCCGTCCGATGGAAGCCCGGTCGCCATCTTTTGTAAACAGTTTCAAAAGTAAATTGGTCATACCCTCTACCTCAAGGTTTTACATATTCCGCAATCACAAATTCCACGGGAGTTGTCAGTGTTTCCACGGCGCTAAGCTTATCTTTATCCTTCTGTGCGGTATGGAAATAATAAGGCGTCATGCGAAATACCGCCTGGATATCTTCATTGGAGCGAAGTGTCACCTCAGCGCAGACCTTTTGAACGGATTTTAAATGAACCAACTGGGTTTCCGGCAGTTTCTCGTCATTTTCGTAGGGCGTGTCATACACTGCCTTTTTAAGACCCCAAAGGTGGTGTTTTCCGGGCACCACCGTAAACATCCGTCCACCCTGCTTCAATACCCGGGCAAAGGATGTCTCGTTAAAAGGAGCAAACAGATGGGTGCAGAAATCCATGGAAGACTCTGCAACGGGGATAGATGCCATATTGGCTACAAAGTAGGTACCATGCCCTCGCTTGGCAGCCAGGCGCACCATTTCCCGGGAAATGTCAAAGCCAAAGACCCTTAAGTTTGGATTACCGCCCAGGGCTGCCGTATAATAGCCTTCTCCACAGCAAATATCCAGCAGATTTCCCTCTTGCTCCCTAAAAATGTCACACAGTGCCTGCTGCAAAACATAATAGTAGCCCTTGTTCAGGAAATCCCGGCGGCTCCGGGCAGAGAATTTGTCATCGCCAATAAGGTCTCCATTTTTGGATGCCCGCAGCAGGTTCACATAGCCTTCTTTGGCGATATCGAAGCTATGACCATTACAACAACGCATGGTACCGCTCGTGATATTCAATTCGTTACCGCAAACAGGACAAATCAGCATATCAAGCATCCTCTCCGATGGTTTTTGCGCCCTTATTCAGAATCTTACCGAACTGGGACAGGAATACGGTCACCGTAACTGTGGCCGCTAAAATGTCACTGACCGGCTCAGCCAGGAACACAGACATGACATTGTTTTCAAAGAAATTGGGCAGGATATAGATCAGCGGGATCAGCAGGACGAGCTTGCGCAAGCAGGCCAGCAGCAGGCTAACTTTTGCCTGGCCCATGGCCATAAAGCTCTGCTGGCAGGAGGTTTGGAATCCCATCGCCAGAATTCCTGCCATATAGATTTTCAGCGTCCAGCTGGTATAGGCAATCAGCTCCGGATCGCTGCTGAAAATGCCGGCCAGAACCTCCGGCATCAGCATACATACCGCCCAAAAAGCGATAGTATAGCTGCCACAGACTGCGATTTGGGCAAATACGCACTTTTTCACACGCTCCTGGTTACCGGCACCAAAATTGTAGCTTGTTATGGGCTGGCAGCCCTGACAGATACCGGAAGTGGGCAGCAGTGCCAAATTGGAACAAGACGAAATAATAGTCATGGAGCCAACAGCCAGGTCACCGCCGTAGCGTGACAGGCTGGAGTTGAAGCAGATGTTCAAAATGGCCTCTGTCGAAAGCATGACAAAACCGGAGATACCCAGTGCAAGGCAGGGGCCAAAGACCTTAGGGATCAGTCGCATATGGGGCAGACGAAGCCGCAGGATGGTCTTGTTGCCCTTGGTCAGGAACCACAGGATCCAGATCGCACTGACAGCCTGGCTGATGATAGTAGCAAGGGCAGCACCCTCCACACCCATATGGAAACCATAGATCAAAATGGGATCCAAAAGAATATTCATCACCGCACCGATGAGGGTGGTGATCATGGCAAAATTTGAGAAACCCTGGGTGGTCAGGAAGCTGTTAAGGCCCAATACCGGCAGAGCAAACACCATGCCAAAAGCGTAAATCCGCATATATTCCATGGCATAGCCGATGGTGGCCTCGCTGGCGCCAAAGAGCCACAGAAGGGGCTCGGCAAAAGCTTCATAGCAGACCATCAGAAGTACCGAGAAAATCAGCAGCAGCGAGAAACAGTTGCCCATGATCTTCTCAGCTTCTTCCTTTCGGCCCTGGCCGAGGGCTATGGCGGCTCTGGGTGAGCCACCGGCACCGCCCAGCAGTGCAAAGGCGTTGACCATCAGGATCATCGGCATGCATAGACCAAGGCCAGTCAATGCATCAGCTCCGATCAGAGGAAGATGACCGATAAAGACACGGTCAACAATGTTATAGAGCAAATTCACGATCTGCGCAATCACCGTAGGCAGTGCCATGCGCAGCATCAGCTTTCCAAGAGGCGCTGTACCTAAAGCAGAGGCGTGAGAATTAGACATGGTTTAATCTCCTTGCTTTTTGGATAGAATATGGTAATATTATAATAGAAATGCAAATCAAAAGCAATCACAATTTCCGAGGACTGCATTATGTGTACAGCCATTAGTTATATCGGTAAACGTCATTATTTCGGCAGAAACCTGGACCTTGAGTATCACTATACAGAACAGGTTTTGGTGACACCCCGTAAGTTTCCCTTCGATTTTCGCAACGGTACTCTGCTTCCGCAGCATTTTGCCATGATCGGTATGGCCACTGTGATAGACGGCTACCCTCTGTATTACGAGGCTACAAATGAATGTGGACTCAGCATGGCAGGCCTGAATTTCCCGGGAAATGCGGTCTATCATCCGGAGAATAAGGACAGGGACAATGTGGCGCCTTTTGAGCTGATCCCCTGGCTTTTGGGTCAATGCAAAAGTGTCACCGAAGCTGAAAAGCTGCTGCAACGGACAAGCATTTGGATGGAAGCCTTTCACCCGAAACTACCGCCCTCTCCCCTTCACTGGTTGATTTCTGACTGTAGCAGATCCATCGTTTTGGAATCCATGGCCGATGGAATGCATATATACGACAATCCCCTGGGCGTTTTGACAAATAACCCGCCGTTTCCCTACCATATGCTCCATCTGTCAGACTTCTCCCGTCTGACACCCGGCGATATCGACCTGCCGGAAGGGCTGACTCGCTACAGTAACGGTATGGGTGCCATCGGCCTGCCGGGCGATTTTTCCTCGGCATCCCGTTTTGTTCGCTGCGCTTTTGTGAAGGAACATTTAATGGCACAGGATGATGATATCTCGGAGTTTTTCCATCTTCTTGCCTCTGTTTCCATGCCTAGCGGAAGTGTTCTTGTCCAAGGTAAGCCGGAGATCACACGATACAGCAGCTGCTGCGACACAGCGGCCGGCATTTACTATTACCGAACCTACAACAATCTGCGAATCACGGCTGTGCGTATGCATAGCTGCCCCCTGGACAGTTGCCGGCTGTTTGCTTTTGATTTGCGGGAAACAAACGATATCTATTTTAAAAACTAATGGCACGTTCCGTGCCATACATAAAGGAGAAATTATGAAAAAGATCCTCTTTGACCTGGACGGCACATTGACAGATTCCGGCGAGGGCATCATGCACTGCGCCGAGTTGACGCTTCGGCACTACGGTTTGTCGATTCCCACGAGAGAAGAAATGCGCAGTATTGTGGGACCTCCTCTGAAGGACAGCTTCCTCCGCTACGGCATTCCCGCTTCGGAGCTGGACAATGCCGTGGAATTTTACCGCAAGCACTATGTGGCGGTGGGACAGTTTGAAAATTTCCCCTACCCCGGTATCCGAGATGTACTTGAGCGGTTGAAATCAGACGGTCACCGGCTCTATGTTGCCACTTCCAAGCCGGAGGCCATGGCGCAGAATATTCTGCGTTACTTTGAATTGGACAGGTATTTTGACATCATCTGCGGTGCTGTTTCAGACGCCCAGCGCAGCACCAAGGAGCAGGTCATCGAGCATCTGCTGACGCTGTTAGAGGACTGGGAAGATCTCGTCATGGTCGGTGACACCATCTACGATGTGAAGGGTGCAGCCTATCACGGCATCCCCTGCTTGGCGGTTACCTGGGGCTACGGCGTGGTGGAAGATATGCTTGCTGCAGGTGCGAGAATTGTAAGCACCACAGACGAACTCTACAATGCGATTTGACAAAAGAACCCCCCCGGGAAACCGGCGTGGTAAATTATTGAGACTTTAATCGCAAAGGATTACTTGCGGGATTCCAGATCGCTGTGCATCTGAGCCAGGGTCTTCTTGTCGATGTTGTAAATCAGAGCAACACCAACGAACTGGCAGATAGCGCTGAACGTGTACAGACCGGCAACCAGCCAGCACAGTCTGCTGGCGGTTTCAGCGGACTG
>JAZUBW010000084.1:0-2539 GCA_045638785.1 Faecousia sp. | reverse complement strand
AAATATGCCTGCAGGCATATTTTGAGTCGGAAGAGGAACGGCGGCAGAACCGATTTTATTCGCAGAAACAGCAAATGGTACCATGCGAAGATCTGGGATCAGCCTTTACATTGCCTGATATGCAACTTTTCCGCCCGCATTCCTCTTCAGTCATAAAAACCCTTTTGGGTTTTTATGACAGCTTCCCCCCGGGGGAAGCGATTGTGGCTTCGCCGCTAAACAACAGTTTATCTTCTTAAACTTCAAACATCAGATCGCCGTAGGTGGGCACCGGCCAGTAAGCACGGCCCACCAGCATCTCCAGGGCATCCACCGCACCCCGCAGCCGCTCCATCACCGGCACCACCCGGTCGTGGAAACTGCGGGCCACCGTGGCCGCATCGCCGGCACTGTCGGCTTCATCGGCCTTTTGGGCCAGCTCGGCCCGCAGATTTCGCATCTGCAGCAGCAGACCGGAAATGCGGCTGTACAGCTCGGCCTGCACCGGCTCTCCCCGGTCCAGAATACCCAAATAGCGGATCACCGCCGGCATATAGTCCTTGGCGGTCATATCCAGCATGACCCGGGCCTCGATGCGGATATGCTTGGCGTAATTTTCGTACAGGACCTCCGCCCGGCTTTCCAGCTCCCGGCGGTTCAAAACGCCAAACTTTTCAAACATTTCCACCGACGACTCTGCCAGCAATGCCTGCACTGCATCAGTCATACTCTGCAAATTTTCCAGGCCACGGTGGGCGGCCTCCTGCCGCCATTCGGCGCTGTAGCAGTCGCCGTTGAAGACGATGCGCTTGTGCTGCTGCCACAGCTTTGCGGCGTAAGCCCGGGCGGCGGCGTCCATATCGGCAGCCCCTTCCAGGGCATCGGCAGCCTGGCAGAAGCTTTCCCCCACGGCGCTGAAGATCCC
This sequence comes from Faecousia sp., assembly GCA_045638785.1. Classification (GTDB taxonomy): domain Bacteria; phylum Bacillota; class Clostridia; order Oscillospirales; family Oscillospiraceae; genus Faecousia. The sequence continues at coordinate 1,635 of JAZUBW010000084.1, read as the reverse complement.
CGTATTGGCCATGGCCACCGAGTCATTGGAGCCCCCCATACGGAATTCAAACTTGTTGCGGGTGAAGGCCATGGCCGCCGTACGGTTGCGGCCGGCCCGGTCGTGCCGGAAGCTGGGCACGGCCGCCAGACCCGGATCCATGGTCCGCTTGTTCTGACTGGCATCACCCTCCAGCAGCATCTGCAGCGGTTCACCCAGGTACACAGACACCACCGCCACGGGGGCCTCCTGGCCACCCAAACGGGCATCGTTGCCCACATTGGCCGCCGACAGGCGCAGCAACCGGGCATGGCGGTCCACCGCCTGCAATGTGCAGCTCAGCACCAGCAGAAACCGGGCATCATCCCGGGCCTTAAACAGATTTTCGCCGCTTTCGGTACACAGCGACCAGTTATTGTGCTTACCGGAGCCGTTAACCCCGGCAAAGGGTTTCTCATGCAGCAGGCACACCAGGCCGTGCTTGGGGGCCAGCCGCTTCATGGTCTCCATCACCAGCTGATTCTGATCCACCGCCACATTGGCCCGGCAATGCCGCACCGCCAGCTCGTGCTGCGCCGGGGCTACCTCGTTGTGCTGGGCGGCAGCCATGACGCCCAGTCTCCACAGGGCATCATTGAGTTCCTGCATAAAGGCACCGGCCCGGGCGGGAATGGCGCCGAAATACTGGTCATCCAGCTCCTGCCCCTTGGGAGCAGAGGCGCCAAACAGAGTCCGGCCACAGTACATGAGATCCCGGCGGCCGGCATATTTTTTCCGGTCAATGAGGAAATACTCCTGCTCCGGGCCCACCAGGGGATACACCCGTTCCGGCTTGCCAAAGAGGCCCGTCAGCCGCTTGCCCTGGTGCTCCAGGGCTTCCATGGCCCGCAGCAGCGGCGTCTTCAGATCCAGGGCCGTGCCGTCATAGGACAAAAACACCGTGGGTATGCACAAAATTTTGCCGGCGGTCTCCTCCTTGATGAAGGCAGGCGACGACATGTCCCAGGCCGTATAGCCCCGGGCGTAGGCGGTGCCCCGAAGGCCTCCGGTGGGAAAACTGGAGGCATCACTTTCGCCCATGATCAGCTGCTTGCCCGTCAGGCTCAGCACCGCCCGGCCGTTTTCCTGGCCGGCCAGGAAGCTGTCATGCTTTTCTGCCGTGGCGCCGGTCAGCGGCTGGAACCAATGGCAGTAGTGGGTGGCGCCCTGCTCCAGGGCCCAGGTCTTCATGGCCTCTGCCACCGCATCGGCGGTCTCCATGGTAATGCTGCCGCCGGAGGTGACTTGAGCAAACTGGTCCTCCGTCAGTCGCTGGCGCATCTGCTCCAGGGAAAATACATGGGTGCCGAAAATTTCAGAGATCATGATCCTTCCTCCTTTTTTATCTTCATGGTATGCCGCCCACGGCGGCTGGGTGTATGGTTTTCAATAGCTTTCGTGCACACCTTGCGGTGTGCCGTAGGGAACGCTGTCCTCAGCGTTCCGTCAGAAAATTTGACCTCGATGGGCAAATTTCCTCCTGTTTTTGCGGTACTGCAGCGCAAAAATGTTCCGCTTTGCGGTCGGAACGCTGAGGACACCGTTCCCTACGGCACACCGCAAGGTGTGCACGAAAGCTATTGAAAACCATACACCCAGCCGCCGTGGGCGGCATAC
>JAZUBW010000083.1:0-10251 GCA_045638785.1 Faecousia sp. | reverse complement strand
TCTACATGGGCACACCGGGGGAATAAATCTGCCGCCATGGCATTTTTCAGCCGATAGCCTCTTTCTTTTAGCAGCGCCACATCCCGTGCCAAGGTTGCCGGATCACAGGAAACATAGACGATCCTCCGGGGCACAAATCTGGCCAGTGCTTCAATGGCATCGGCATTCAGTCCTTTCCGGGGTGGGTCTACCACAACCACATCCGCCTTGACGCCCTTTGCTTCCAACGCAAGGGCAGCTTCACCGGCATCCCCGCAGAAGAATTCCGCATTTTCGATACCATTGCGCTTGGCGTTGTCCTTGGCATCCTCCACCGCCTGCGGAATCACCTCCACGCCGATCACCTTACCTGCTGCCTTTGCCATGCACAGGGTAATGGTTCCCACACCACAGTACAGATCCAATACTGTATCTTCCTTTGTGATTTGAGCCTGAGAAATGGCTGCTTCATAAAGCCGCTGAGCCTGATGATGATTCACTTGGTAGAAAGAACGGGCAGACAGACGGAAGTTTAACCCGCACAGAGTATCCTCAATATAGCCGGGGCCATAGAGAGCAAGGAATTCGTCGCCCAAAATCGTATTTCCCTTTTTGGTGTTCACGGACAGCACCAGCGTAGTAAATCCGGGAACTGCCTGCAGTCGCTTAATTAGCTCCTCCGGATGGGGCAGTTTTCTGCCATTGACTACCAGACACACCAGCACCTGCTGAGAAACCGCACCCCGGCGCACATAGATATGCCGCAACAGTCCCTTGTGGGTTTCCTCATCGTAGGCTGAAATCCGGTGGTGGTTTACATAATCTATAACAATTTTCTTAATTCGGTCTGTTTCCTCCGGCAGAATCAGGCAGCGGTCATTTTCCACCACTTGATGGGTTCCGGCTTTGAAAAAGCCGGCAAAGACGCGGCCCTTTTTGCTGGACACCGGATACTGGGCTTTATTGCGGTAACCGTAGCTGGTCGGTGCTGACAGGATAGGTATTTCCTCCAAATTCTCTCCGCCGATGCGGTTCAACGCCTGCCGTACCCGCTCCGCTTTCATCCGGGTTTCCTCTTCATAATCCATATGCCAGAAGTCACAGCCGCCGCAAAGCTTGGCAACTGGGCATTCCCGATTCACCCGGTAGGGGGATTTTTCCAGAATCTCTGTGATTTTTCCCGCTGCCCAGGTTTTCTGTGCCTTCTCAATACGAACCAGAACCCGTTCTCCCGCAATGGCATTGGGAACGAACACAGCACAGCCATCTATTTTGGCAATGCCTTGGCCTTCCGCGGTATAATCCGAGATGACGGCCTCATAAATTTTGCCTTTTTCCAGCATCAGGTTTCCTCCAATAACATTTCCATACCGATCTTTTGGGGTTTCATTCCCAACGCTTCATAGAATTTTTTAGCGCTTTCGTTAAACGCCCAAACATTCAGTGTCACACTGTCACAGCGCAGTTTTTTTGCATATTCCAGAATGTGCGCATATACCGCTTTTCCAATATGCTTGCCCCGGCAGTTTTCATCCACGCAAAGATCATCGATATAGAGGTTCATATTATCTGCCAGCACCGGATCATTTTTCGTGACCTTCAAAATGCAGAAACCATAACCAAGGACTTTGCCATCCGCTTCCGCAATAAAGATGGGACGGTTTTCATCCCGCAAAAGTTCCTGCAGATCCTTTTCGTTGTATTTCTGGGCACCGGCCCGGAACAGATCCGGTCTTCCCAAATGGTGCACCTGTCCCACCTGCTTCAATAGTTCAATCATGCCGGGAATATGTTTTTCTTCCGCTCTGCAAATATGCATACTACCGCCTCGCAATCTGTTTTTTCTATCATAGCACAAAACCGCGCCCCGGTAAAGAATCTTCTTGACAAAGATAAAAGGCGCCTTTACAATATCATTAGACGATATCATATAATGATATAAAAGGAGGATGCCTTATGCCGAAGAAGGCCATGGATGTTCTAACGGAATCCATGTTTTATGTGCTGATGGCATTTTGTCACGGCCCCATGTGCGGCATTGATGCAGCACAATTCATTGAAGATCGTACCCATGGCCGCATTCAGATGGGTCCTGCCACCTTATACACGGTTATTGGTAAATTTGAAAAAGAGAAGTATATCAAAGAAGTCCAAGTGGAAGGCCGAAAGCGCACCTACCAGATTACTGATAAAGGCCGCCGCGCCTACGAGGAGGAATTGAACCGGCTGCGCCAGTGCGTTGCCGACGCGGAAGGAGGTAGAACTTATGTCCGATGAGAAGATCCGCTATGCCTATCGCATTTGCCCCTGTTTTGCTTACGATGTAGAAGGAATCCAGACATGGTTGGAGGATATGGCCTCTCAAGGTCTGGTTTTGGAAGCCGACGGTACTTTTTTAGGGTTCTTCACATTTCAAAAAACCACACCCCGAAAATGCCGATACCGGTTAGCACCCATCAAGGATAAGAAAGGATTCTTTTCCGATTCCTCCGATGGTCCCAGTGAGGAAGAACAGGAATTCAGCGAGAAATGCGGCTGGGAGTATCTGGTTCGCTACGGCAGCTTTTACATTTATCGGGCCATCGGAGAGGATGTAAGGCCTCTGCACACAGACTTGGCTGTCCATTCTATGGCCTTGGGAGCAGTCAAGAAAAAGCAACGGGAAGCCATTATATCCACCGTCGTCAATTTCATTATTTATGCCCTCTTATCCCACAATTTGTTCAGCTTTTTCCGTTCCGGCGCAGTCATCGGTTTGGCATTTCTTTTGAGTTTGATTGTCTTCGGCATTTGGCTGGTAGGCAGCAGCATCGCAGCCATCGTCCGGCTCTCCCGTTATCAAAAGCGGCTGCAACAAGGTGATAATCTGGAGCAACCGAAAAACTGGAAAGAGAAGGCTCTTTTCGTTCGCTGCACAAAACTTCTTCCCACCGTCTGTTTTTTTGTATTTTTGTTTGGTTGGCTCAATTCCCTTTCCATGGCCTACAAGAACATCCCGCTGACAGAGTATCCGCAAGATCCTCCCTTTGCTGTACTGGAGGACATTTTCCCAGAGGCGGAGATCGACCGCACTGCCAACTTTGGCGATTACAATACGGTTATTCACTATACCACCGCCCTGTCCGAAAACTATGAATGGCGGCAGGAAGACACCGTTGCTACCGGCACCGGCTCTTACCACTGCATCTTGCGTATTGAGCACCATGAAACTGTGAGTAAGCTTTGGGCAAAAGGACTGTTCTGGGACTACTACACCTATGAGCGGCTGCGCTACCGCGGAAAGCGATATAAAGAATTCGATACGCCCCAAACTGAATTCGATGATGTAAAGGTATACAGCAGTTACGGAATTCTCCATGTTCTCATTCGACAGGATAATACCGTAACCCATGCCACAGTCAGTATCACCCAGCAAGGGCAAAACAATCAGTGGCCGCTCTGGCTAGGCGCTATGGAAACAAAAGTACTGCAATAAAGGTTCGATTTTATGAGTTATGTAAACTGCAATTTATGTCCACGACAATGTGGTGTGGACAGAGCTACCGGAGAAACCGGTTTCTGCGGTTGCCCGAACACCGCCTTGGTTGCCAAGACCATGCTTCATAAATGGGAAGAGCCTGCCTTGGCGGGTTCCGGCGGCAGCGGAGCCATCTTCTTTGGCGGCTGTAACCTCGGCTGCAAATACTGCCAAAACGCCGCCATTAGCGGCAATCCCACAGGAAAAGCGGTGGACAGTACGGCCTTGCGGCAGATGATGGAAGACCTCATCGCCCAAGGAGCGGAAAATATCGATTTAGTGACCCCCACCCATTTTCTTCCCACCGTAATTCCGGCGCTATCTCCAAAACCGTCCGTACCCGTTGTGTACAACTGCGGCGGCTATGAGCGCACAGAAATCATTGCCCAATTAGAGGGATTGGTGGATATTTACCTGCCGGATCTAAAATATGCCGACAATCGGTTGGCCGCAGCTTTATCCGGCGCACCGGATTACTTTCAAGTTGCGACCGCTGCTATCAAAGAAATGGTTCGTCAGACAGGACCTGTCCAATGGATTGGCGAGAAAGTCGTAAAAGGAACAATTATCCGCCAATTGATCCTCCCCGGTTGTGTGGAAAATTCTCTCAAGGTGCTGGATTGGATCGGTGAAACCTTTGCACCCGGGGAAGTTTTGGTAAGCCTCATGCGCCAATATACCCCCATGGGTGGTCTTCCCGCTCCTTTTGATCGCCCCATTACCGAAGAAGAATATGACAGTGTCCTCAGTTGGATGTATTTGAACGATCTGGACGGCTTTACGCAGGAGGCTTCCGCCGCTGACACAACCTTTATACCCGACTTTAAAAAATAAGAATCTGAATCAGTGCCATATCATCCGCTCATCAGCAAACGCCCTATTCAACCACCAGTTGATACCGGAGTAATCCGTTTGATATCTTCTGTTCTCCTATCGAACATGCTAGACTGTTGGTATCAAAAGAAAGGAGCGATGAACTATGACTATCAATAATAACATCCGCATTCTTCGCACACAAAAGCATTTATCGCAAGAGGCATTTGGCGAATTGATCGGTGTTTCCGGTCAGGCAGTATCTAAGTGGGAACAAGGGCTTACATTTCCAGATATTTCACTGCTTCCTGTAATTGCCGGTTGTTTTGGGGTAACAATCGACAGCCTGTTCCAAGGGACAGATGATCGGCGATATCCCGGCTACGGCAGCGAAAGAAATGAATTGCTTGCGATTTATACCAGCGAAAATGGAACGGATGCAGATTTTGCACGCGCGGAAGAAGCGTACCGGGATCGCATATTAAAAGGGAAAGCAACACCCGAAGATTATGTAAACTATGGAATCCTGCACCGCGTACGTGCCGTTCGGGATATAGAAACAGCTTTACGATATTTCCGACTGGCAGTATCAGAAGGAAATAATACGCGTGATCAGTACTGGATGTCAGCACACCAATGCATAACCAATCTGCTGGAGAGTACCGGAAGGCTGAGCGAGGCAGTCGAGGAGTGCCGCGCGTGGTGCGAAACAGAACCGGACAGTGCCTGGGCCTATGTTTCCTATGCTTATGCTTTGGAGAAAAGCGGTAAACTGGAACAGGCCTGTGAGGCAATCATAAAGGCTCTGAATATCGATAAAAATGACGTAAATGTTCAAACAATGGCTGGCGATCTGTTTGAGAAGGCTGGACAGCACGAAGCTGCGATCTCCCATTGGGATAAGGCCTTTGCATTAGATTCCAGTTGTATTTCCTGTCTGTTTTCCAAGGCAGAAATGTTTGCTGCTACGGGGGAAAATAGCAAAGCAATTGCGGAATACGAAAATATTCTTGTTTGGCTTGAGCAAAGCGGGTATAACATGAAGATTGAAGGCATTCATCCTCGCCGGCGTATCGAGCAGCTTCGTAAGCTATAATAAAAAACAGGTTAGGCAAATGCCTAACCTGTTTTTTGTTAAGTAAGGAAATTACATATCGAAAGGATCCATGCCCAGAACGGGGTGACCGACATTGCCCAGGAACTCCAGCAGCTGCTCGGGATCTTCGGTGCAGACAGTCTCGTCAGCGATCATGTCGGTGAAGTTCTCAACACCGTACATCTCCAGAGCGGTAGCATCCAGACGCTCGCGAACCTGATCCTTCAGATCCTTGGGCATCCAAACGATACGGCCGGGGCCGCCTTCTGCAGCAATGAACTTCTTGGAGAAGATGAACTGCTTACCGTGACCCATGAAGCCGGGGGTCTGAACACCGCCGCCGGTCATGGAAGCCATGTCGGAGAAGCTCATGCCCAGAGGAGTCATGCCGGCATGCTCACGGCAGGTGATAACAACACCCATGGAGCAGGGCTCAACGCCGCAGATACACTCGAAGCAACCGCAGGAGGTCATGGGATCCTCAAACAGGGAGTACAGAGTGATATGCTCCAAAGCACCGTGGGAGTACTTCTCAATGGCCTCGTCGACGTCAACATAACGGCCCAGACGCTCGTCAATGCAACGCTCCTTGGGAACGATCTGGCAAGGACCGGTGGGATCCAGCTCGTTGGTTGCCTTAGCATCCAGCCAAGACACAGCACCACACAGACCCAGACGCTCGGGAGTAACGATACAAACGTGGCTGGGGGAGAAGGCCTGGCACATGATGCAGGTGTAGTAAACAGGAACGGACTCGTCGGTCATGGAAGCCAGACGGTCATCACGCTTAGCAAAGACCTCGTTTGCCTGAGCGCGCAGCTCCTTGTTCTGCTCGGCATCCACAACGATGGTCACCTGGCACTTGTCAACAATAGCTTCAAACTCGGTCTTGAGCTTGGCGTACAGCACTTCGCCCAAATGACGGAACTTAAAGCCAGCCTCAAAGTCGGCCTTGGAAATACGGATACGGATCATATCACGCTGACCGGTATGCATAACGCCTTCGATGCAGTTGAGCCATGCATGGATCTTACGCTCCATAACGGACTCAAAGTCAGGCTGCATAGCCTTGCCGGCAACTTCGATGGTGTAGCTGAGGGAGACCTTGGAACCGACAGGAATGTCGTCGATTTCGGGGCCGACAACAGTGATCTTGTGATCTTCGATTTCCAGAGCTTCCCGGGTCTGAACCAGCTCGAAGCAGTCTACACGGGAGCCATCCACTTCCACCTGCATATCGCCGCGGCGGATGATCTCGCCTTCGAAAGCGGTAGCATAGGAAACGGGGATGTCGATCTTGGTGATCTTCAGCTTGATGTCACGGGCTTCCAGAGAGGTAGCATTCCACTTGGAAGTATCCAGCTGCTGAATCAGGGACTTGGGAACACGGAACATGTTCTCGGTCTCGTTGGAGATAACGGGGAAGCCGGAGCAGATAGCGCCGGCAGCGTAGGAAACGATCTCGTCAGACAGGGGCTTGTAAGCATTGACGAAAGCGCGAACGCGCTCCATGGTATAAGCGTACAGAGCCTTGGTGTCGCCGGGGGTGATAGCACCGAAGATCAGCGCAGCACGCAGAGCGACGAAAACGATATGAACGACGGACTGCATCTCGGAACCCAGAGGCACAAGACGCACGCCTTCGCCCAGCTTCATGCCGGCTTCATGGCAATGCTTGATGGCGTCACCGGTCAGGGAAACCAGAATACCCTGGCTCTGGTATTCCTTGGCCAAAGCCACAGTCTCAGCAGGATCCTCAGCACCGCCGATGATAACGGCAACACCGGGGATGTCGTTGATAACCAGGGGCAGACCCAGGTTACGAACGAAGGAGTCGGTCAGGAAGCCCATCTCGGGTTCTGCATAGGGCTCTGCACCGTGCAGGTACTTCAGTGCTTCCAGGAACTCTGCGCACAGAGCGGAAGCGATACCGCTGTCGAAAGCGTCCTGCAGGCGCTTGTTGCGGGTCATCATAGGCTTAATGTCGGCATCCATAGCAGCCTTCATTTCGCCCAGGTTATTGATCTTCTTGCCGGTAATGCTGTAATAGCAGGGCAGATTATAGGCGGTCGCGGGGAATGCTACAGGCTCGGCTTCGCCGTACTGGGCGATGGCCGCGTCGATAGCAGCTACGGTACGAGTGTAGTTGTAATCGTTACCGCCGAAAACTCTATCAAAAAGTGTCAACGTTTTTTCCTCCCATTCAATGTAATAGGTTATTCGCGATCCAAAATCGCTTTGATCTTGCGAATTTCTTCGATTGCCGCGGGGCTGAAATCGTAGGGGGATTTTCCCTGACGGTCCGCGTCGATGATGTCGGTGTTATAGTGGATAAAGCCCAGCAGATCTTCTGCGGGAATTGCATTTCGGATAAATTCCTCATCGCCTTCATCCCGGATCTTATTGGCTACCACCCGAACCTGCTTGACACCCAAGTCGTTAGCCAGCCGCTTCACATTACGGTAAGTCTGAACGCTGCGGGCACCGGGTTCGATCACAACGATAAACTGATCCATATTCATGGCGGTGCCTCTACCCAGATGCTCCAAACCTGCTTCCATGTCCATTATGACCACATCATTTTTCCGATAGGTCAGACTGCTCAGCACTGATTTCAGCATCACATGCTCGGGACAGACACAGCCGCTGCCGCCCACATCCACGGTACCCATGACCAGCAGCTTTACGCCATTGATATCCTTACTGAAAGTGTCGGGAATATCCGCCACATAAGGATTCAGCTTAAAGAACTTGTTGGCCGCGTTGGCACCGGTGCGCTCCTCAACCAGTGTGCGCATTTTGGAGATGGGGACGATCTCATCGACTTCCTCCTGAGTCAGACCCAATGCCAGACCCAGATTGGCATCCGGATCCACGTCAGCCGCCAGAACGGTGCGGCCCTCGTCGGCATAGAGTCTTGCCAGGGTGGAGGACAGGGTGGTCTTACCCACGCCGCCCTTTCCGGTAATCGCTACTTTCATAACTTAGATTCCCAGAGCCTCGCGCTTGGCCTCGATGCAGGCGATCATCTTGTCACCCAGGGACTCGATGTCGGTATCCACAACGAACTTAGCCTCGACCCATTCCTTAATGCCGTCTTCGCCCTGCAGCAGTCTGGTGACTTCTTCAGAACCCTTGGAGTAAGGATCAACGCCCAGGAAGGTCTCGATACCGGTAGCAACAACGTAGTTACCGATGGAAACAGCCTTCTCGGACATCCATTCGGGAGCGCAACCAACAACAGGAACCTGAGAAATGTTGATACCCCAATCCTTGGCAATATCGGAAGCCAGGATCATCATACGGGAAATATCAACGCAGGAGCCCATGTGCAGTACGGGAGGAATGTTAGCCAGCTCACAAACGCGCTTCAGACCGGCGCCGCAGTATTCACGAGCCTGTACAGGATCCATCAGACCAGCCTTGGCAGCAGCCTGAGCGGAGCAACCGGTGGTGATAACGATGATATCGTTCTCCAGCATCTTCTTCATCAGATCGATGTGAGCAGTGTCGGGACGAATCTTGGGGTTGTTACAGCCGACCATAGCCACAGCACCGCGGAGGACGCCGGAATGGACACACTCGATCAGAGGCTTGGTGGTGCCGAACTCGTCCAGCTGGGAGTTAGCAACGGTATCCAGAACCTTCTTGATTGCTTCGACGGAGTAGCCGACTCTTGCCTTCTGCTTCTGGTTGGGGATATGTACCAGCTCAGGATTACGGTTCTTGAAGTTCTCGATAGCCATCTTCACGATGTTCTTTGCGCTGACATCAGCAGTCTCAGCAGAGAACTGGATGAACTCGGAATCGGGAATACGAGCCACGGGAGAAGTGGTGATGAACTTGGTGTGGAAGCACTTGGACAGGGGGCCCAGTGCAGGGAAGATACACTGCACGTCAACAACGATTGCTTCGCAGGCGCCGGTCAGAACAACGTTCTCCTGGTTCAGGTAGTTACCTGCCATGGGGATGCCGTGACGCATGGTGACTTCGTTGGAGGTGCAGCAAACGCCGGAAACGGTGATGCCCTTGGCACCCATGGACTTTGCGTATGCGATCATCTGGGGATCGTTTGCAAAGTGCACAACCATTTCGGACAGGGAGGGGTCATGGCCGTGAACAACGATGTTGACGTTGTCCTTTTCCATAACGCCGATGTTGGCTTCGGTATCGATGGGACGGGGAGTGCCGAACATAACGTCGGAGAACTCAGTGCCCATCATGGAGCCGCCCCAGCCGTCGGACAGACCTGCACGCAGAGCCTGACGGATCAGAGCCTCAGCCAGAGAAGAACAACCCATGTGGGTCATATGCATAGACTGAGAAACTTCGCGGTCGATGGCGCGGGGACGGATATCAGCGGCATCCCACAGCTTCTGGGTATACTCGGGAGCGCGCTCAGTAAACTTCTGGGTGCCAAAGGGCTTGCCGTATTCCATCAAGCCGATCTCAGCCATTTCGTGAGCCAGATCGTAGATGTCCTTACCCTCGGTCTCGACGCCCCATTCCTTAGCGATGCGGATCAGCTTTTCAGGATCCTTGACCTGATAGTTGCCACCTTCGCGGGTCTGGTGCAGAGTGTGCATGATTTCGCGGCCGTGGTGGGAGTGCGTTCCGCTGCCGCCAGCAGTGAACATCAAATAGTTACGTGCAACGATACCGTGCACGTCGCAGCCACAGATACCTCTGGCGCTCTTGGGAGTGATGCGGCAGGGACCCATGGAGCAGATACGCCAGCAGGTACCGGCCCCGCCGAATCCACAATGGGGAGTCTGATCTTTGACTCTCTTCTGGCAGGTGTCAGCGCCAACCTTGTTTGCAGTTCCCAGCAACGCATTGGTGGCAG
>JAZUBW010000082.1:0-16505 GCA_045638785.1 Faecousia sp. | reverse complement strand
ATTGGTTCTCACAAATTACTATATATTCCTGAAAATCATAATGACTTTATATTCGCAGTACTTGCAGAGGAATTAGGTTTTATAGGATGTGTTGCTGTTATATTATTGTTTGCAGTATTTATTTGGAGAGGAATTATAATTGCTATGAAAGCACCTGATATGTTTGGAAGTCTCTTAGCAACAGGTATAACTTCTTTAATAGGTCTTCAAGCGATAATAAATATAGCAGTTGTTACATCGTCAATGCCAGTAACAGGTATGGCACTTCCATTTTTTAGCTATGGAGGAACTTCATTAATAATTCTTCTTTGCGCAGTAGGGGTACTTTTAAATATTTCGAGACAATCACAGAAGATATAATTTAGTGAATAATGAATAGTGAAGAGTGAATAGTTGAGGTTGCTGCTGTGCGGCATATTCCAATGATCCCGGAGGGATACCTTAATTATTCATTATTCAATATTCATCATTCATTTTTCATTTCATTCTTATTCGAAAGGAACAAATCCATGAAAGTTACTTTCCAAATTGAGGGTGGAAACCCTGTTAGTATTGAATGTAACGCCGGTGATAATCTGCTGGAACTGGCTCGTCGTGCCAATGTGGCCATCGATGCCCCTTGCTCCGGCAACGGCTCCTGCGGCAAGTGCCGCGTCAAGCTTGTTGAGGGCGAATTGGAGTCCTTCAAGAGCCGCCATATCTCCGACGAAGAATATAATGCCGGCTGGCGTCTGAGCTGTAATGCCAAGGTGCTGACCGATTGCGTGGTCTGGGTGCCGGACATTGCTTCTGCCTACCAGAGCCGCATGAAGACCGCCGACCTCAGCTCCCCCAAGGAGATCGCCATTTTTGAGGATTGCCAGAATGACCTGAAGGCCAGCGGTATTGAATTCACCAATAATTTCCGCTCCGTGGTCATCACCATGGCTGAGCCTACCCTGGACGATACCATGCCCGACATCGAGCGCTTCACCTGGGCAGTCCAGGAAGCACTGGGCGTGGAAAAGGTGAAGATCCCCTTCGCCGTGATGGTGAAGCTGGCATCCACCCTGCGCGAGTTTGGCTGGACCGTCTGCGTCAAGGGCCGTGTGGAGGACGAGACCTTCCAGTGCATGGAGGTTTGCGATCCCGCTGATACCAAGATCGTAGGCTGCGCCATTGATATCGGTACCACCACCGTCACCATGGTGCTGGTGGATCTGGAAAACGGCAAGATCCTGGCCAAGGGCTCTTCCGGTAACGGTCAGATCCGCTACGGTGCTGACGTCATCAACCGCATCATCGAGCAGGGCCGTCCCGGCGGCAAGAAGAAGCTGCAGGACGCCATCGTCAAGGAGACCCTGACGCCCATCATCGCAAACCTGTGTAAATCCGCCAATATCAATGCCAAGAGCATTCTGCAGCTGTGCGTGGCGGCCAATACCACCATGAACCACCTGTTTGTGGGTGTGGATGCCGAGCCTGTCCGTATGGAGCCTTATATCCCCAGCTTCTTCGGTTGGGAGGGTCTGCTGGCCGGTGACCTGAAGCTGCCCGCCAACCCCCTTGCTCCCGTCATCATTGCCCCCAATATCGGCTCCTATGTGGGCGGCGATATCACCGCCGGCACTTTGGCCGCAGGCCTGTGGGACAAGGACGAAATGAGCCTGTTCATCGACCTTGGCACCAATGGCGAGCTGGTCTTCGGTAACCGGGACTTCCTCATGAGCTGTGCCTGCTCTGCCGGTCCTGCCTTTGAGGGCGGCGACATCTCCTGCGGTATGCGTGCCACCGATGGCGCCGTGGAAGCTTGCGTCATTGACAAGGATACCATGGAGCCCACACTCACCATCGTTGGTGACGAGGGCCAGAAGTGCGTGGGTCTCTGCGGCAGCGGCATCATCGATATGATTTCTGAGCTGTTCCGTACCGGTATCATCAATGCCCAGGGCAAATTCGTCCGGGAAGGTGACCGTGTGAAGCGGGATGCCCACGGCATGGGCCGCTATGTGCTGGCCTTTGCGGAGGAATCCGAAACCGGCCGGGAAGTGTCCATCAACGAAGTGGACATCGACAATTTCATCCGTGCCAAGGGCGCTATTTTCTCCGCCATCGACACGCTGCTGAAGTCTGTCGACATGGATGTGGAAATGATCGACCATGTGTATGTGGCTGGCGGTATCGGCAGCGGCATCAATATGAAGAACGCCGTCAATATCGGTATGCTGCCGGATGTGGATCTGGGCAAGTACAGCTACATCGGCAACTCTTCTCTCACCGGCGCTTACGCGATGGTGCTGTCCGACCAGGCCAATGCCAAGTGCGCAGAGGTGGGCGCCAACATGACCTACCTGGAGCTGTCCACTTACCCTGGCTACATGGACTCCTTCGTGGCTGCCTGCTTCATTCCCCATACCGACCGCAATTTGTTCCCCAATTCCGTCCAGGAGGTATGATATGCTGAATATGACCCATCATGTTGCCATCATTTGCTCCGACCGGGACAAGTCCCTGGATTTTTACATGAACAAGCTGGGCTTCGAAATGATCCGGGAAGCAGTACGCCCCCAGGATACCCTCATTATGCTGCGCAGCGGTGCCACCGTGCTGGAGCTGTTCATCAAGCCGGATGCTCCCCAGCGTGTCAATGATCCGGAGGCTTTGGGCCTGCGGCATCTGGCCTTCCATGTGGAGAATATGGACGAGGCCGTGGCCTGGCTGAACAGTCGGGGCGTGGAAACCGAGCCTGTCCGCCACGATACCATCAACGGCGGCCGCTTCACCTTCTTCAAGGACCCCGACGGCCTGCCCCTGGAATTCCACGAGTAAGCCCGTAGGGCATGACATCCCTGACGCACCGCATATGTGGTGTAGGGAACGCTGTCCTCAGCGTTCCGACTGCGAAGCGGAATTTTCTGTGCACATTTTCAAATCTTAGAACGATATTGGGGGCGTCGAACCCCCAATATCGTTTCGGAACGCTGGGGACAGCGTTCCCTACATAACAAATGTAAAGGATTCTATATATGCAAATCGAAAATCACAAAGAAGAAGTCCCTTTTTCCTACTATGAGGAGCAGTTCCGGGCGCTGAACCCGGAGGAGGCTGCCCAGCGCATGGGTGCGAAGTGGGACGGTAAAGAATTTTATGTAAACCTGCTGGGCCGGGAATTTGCCATTTCCCATCCCGATTACGCCATCCGGGCCCTGGACAATGGCCCCATCCCGCCTCTGGCTACCCAGACCTTCCTGCTGCGCTATCTGCTGGAGAGCAAAAGCGTGACTTGGTGCGGTACCTGGAAGACCTTCCGGGAAATGCCCTGGGGCGAAATGTACATCAAGCCCTACACCGGCCGTGTGCTGACCCGTGCCGCTTATACCTTTAGCTTTAAGCTGAAGGCCTTCGCTGCCGCCTGCGAAAAGATGGGCGCAGAGAAGCTCGTTCACGGCGATGCCGGTTACCAGTTCGAGCTGGTGCCCGGTTTCCATGTGCAGATCCTCATCTGGCAGGGTGACGAGGAATTCCCGCCCAATGCCCAGGTGATCTACTCCGACAACTTCGCCGATGGCTTTGCCGCCGAGGACCGTGTTGTTGCCGGTGATATCCTGATCTCTACCATTAAGGCCAATATGTAAGGTACTGCCATGGAAAAAGTGCTGTATTACGGCTGCTATGATTTCAACAAGGATTGGTACCTGGTGGAAATGATGGTGGATGACTCTTCCGATGATGTGGACTTCTATGAGTTCCTGGTGCCGGAGCAGGGGTTGGATGAAAACGATTGGCAGTGCGCCTATTTGGAGCAATTCCTGAATAAAAAGGGCACGAAGAAGATCTGCAAGACCTACGATGAACCGGATCCCGGCGTGAAGCCCTGCCGGGCAGCGTTCTTTATTTTCAAGAACGCCCCCAAAACCCTGCGTACACCCTACGGTGATTTTCCTCTGGGTAGCAGCCCTATGCCGGAACGTCTGAAGGGCATCATCGAATTTGAAGAAGACTAATAAAAAAGCAGTCCGTTTTTTACGGACTGCTTTTGATTTATGCATTGAATACGTACTTATCCATTCGGGCGAAGGCTTCCTGGACTCTGGACAGCGGCAGGGCCAAATTCATGCGGATATGGCAGGGGCCGTGGAAGGCCCGGCCATCCTGGACACAAACGCCCACATCGTGACACATTTTCAGCACCTCGCTCAAGTCTTTGCCGTGCTTTTCACACCAGTCGGAGCAATCGACAAACAGCATGTAAGTACCTTCCGGCTTGCGGACGGACACGCCGTCAAAATGCTTTTCGATGTAGTCGCAGGCAAAATCCACATTCCCGCCGATCACCTGGTTCAGTTCATCCACCCAGGCGGCACCCTCCTGGCTGTAGCCGCCAATGAGGGCGTACATGCTCAGGGTGTTCATGCCGTTGGTATGGGCCATGCTGATGGCGTGTTCCATCCGGTCCCGGATCCAATCATTGTAAACCACGCTGTAGCTGCCTACGAGACCTGCCAGATTGAAGGTCTTGCTGGGGGCGTACATGGCGACGGTCCGCATTTTGGCATCCTCGGAAATGGACTGAGTGGGGATGTGCTTGTTGCCGTAAAGGACCAGGTCAGACCAGATCTCGTCGGAAATGACGAACACATCGTGCTTCTTGTACAGCTCCATGGCCTTTTCCAGGTCCCAGCGCTCCCAGACGCGGCCGCAGGGATTGTGGGGAGAGCAGAGAATGGCGGTGTGGATCTTCTGCTCCACGATCTTGCGCTCCATATCCTCGAAGTCCATGCGCATGATGCCATTTTCGTCCGGCACCAGATGGGAATGGACGATGTGGTAGCCGTTGTCCTCCAGGGAGTGGGTGAAGCCGATGTAGGTAGGCGCATGGATCAGCACCTTGTCACCCCGATTGCACAGCACATTCAGCGCAGCCACCACGCCGCCCAGCACGCCGTTGGAATGGCCGATGTGCTTCTTTTCCAGGCCCTCCACGCCGTTGCGGTTGCGCTGCCAATCGATGATGGCGCTGTAATATTCCCGCCGGGGTGCGAAGTAGCCGTAGCAGGGATGCTGGGCTCTTTCAATGATGGCGGCGGGGATGGTGGGGACGGTGGCGAAATTCATGTCAGCCACCCACATGGGGATGATGTCGAAGCCCGGCTTAGGTGCGGACAGGCCAAACTTGGAACTGCCCACAAGATCCACGGCAATGGCATCCTTGCCCAGACGATCAATGATGGAAGTAAAATCGTATTTCATAAGTTCCTCCTTTAGATAAACCATTCCGGTAATGTTTCAAATCGCATTTGCTTGCCCTGCCAGGGGAAGGTCAGACAGCAGGAAAAGAGCATGGGGGCGGAAGCCTCGTCCCGGCTGCCGTATTTGTGGTCGCCTACCAGAGGGAAACCACGGCTGGCAAACTGCACCCGGATTTGATGGCTGCGGCCGGTGTGGAGCCGGATGCGTACCAGATCCTCGCCCTGTCGCTGGAACTCCAACCGTGCTTTTTTGACACCCTTGCGTTCTTTTTTGACGACGAATACTTTGTTCTTGCTGCTGTCTTTAAATAAAAGGTCGGTCCAGTCGCCGCTTTCCGGCGGTGTGCCGTGGACCTTTGCCACATATTCTTTGACCAGAGTGCCATCCTGCACCGCTTTGGAAAGGGCGGCGGCAGCGGCCTTGTTCCTGGCATAGACCATCACACCGCCCACATTTTTGTCCAGCCGGTGAATGGGGAAGATCTCACCGCCCAGCTGCTCAGCCAGTGCTGCCGGCAGCTCATGCTCCGAATCCAAGCCAACCGGCTTGAGGCAGACCACGATCCCTTTGTCCGAAAATAAAATCTCCATAAAAACTCCGTTTTTCTTTCATTATATAACAAAATTTTCTGGATGGCAACAAAAGAAATTGGTGTTTATCGCACAACCGCCCTACAACGAAACCGTAGGGCAAGACCATAGCCTTGCCCACACAGATGAAACGCAAGAGAGCGATAAACGAAAATGTGAAACCATTCGCAAAATGAAAAATTCTGCTTGACAGGTTGCAGAAAAAATGCTATAATGCCATCCGTGGTGCTCAGGTGCCGTGACAAAATGGGCCTTTAGCTCAGTTGGTTAGAGCCTCCGGCTCATAACCGGATAGTCCCGGGTTCGAATCCCTGAAGGCCCACCACAAAAATTAAGGCGTTTGCCTTTCATATATCTAGGGGTGTAGTTCAGTCGGTAGAACGGCGGTCTCCAAAACCGCATGTCAAGGGTTCGAGTCCTTTCGCCCCTGCCAGAGAAACAGCGATAGCAAATGCTATCGCTGTTTCTCTTTTGTGTTCCCGGGACTCGAAAAAAGAAAAGCAACAGTCCGGTGGACGGTTGCTTGCCACCGGCTGGACGGTGGCAACACCTTAATTTTCTATCTGCATTCTTGCAGATAGAAAATGCAAACGAGTCCTTTCGCCCCTGCCAGAGAAACAGCGATAGCAAATGCTATCGCTGTTTTTCTTTTGTGTTCCCGGGACTCGAAAAAAGAAAAGCAACAGTCCGGTGGACTGTTGCTTGCCGCCGGCTGGACGGTAAATACACAGACAATGATGTGCTATGATCCGTTATATGCGGTCATCGGTTAGCGAAATGTTGCCGGTGGCCACATATCTTATGTATAAACTTGCAAAAACGGCGAATAAAATTCCAAAATTGTGCAGTTTAGACATTTTGACCGCTAATATTTTTGCTGAATTTATTGAATAATTTTAGAAAATCGTGCAAAATGTGCGCATAGGAAGGAGAGATGTGCGCCGCATACAGAAACGTGATGTATATTATAAACATGGTGAAAAAAATTTGCCAAAATTTAATGATTTCGCAATAAGTTGTGTACTACCTATTGACACTTGTTTAAGCGCCGTGGTAAACTGAGTATGGTCTTTTTCGGCCGGTCTGCAATCGTGGGCCAAATACCAAAAAAGGAGAGGCAACTATGAAAAAGAACAGTTTGACAAACCGAATTTTGTCGTGCCTTCTGGTGCTGGTTATGCTCATTGGCATGATCCCCACCACCGTGCTCGCCGCAAAGGGCGGTCTCGGCCAGAATGGCTTCGGCAACGGCAAGCTTTCCTACTCTAAAGTAGATGGAATGCATGCCGACCTCTACCATCCTTCCACGAAGGTAGAGCAGAAGGAGGATGAACCTCTTTATGACGATGCGGACATCGTTCGTGTGTCCATCGTTCTGGATAAAGAGTCAACCCTCGAAAAGTATTCCACCATCAACATTGCTTCCAACAATGCGGCAATGGCATACCGCCAGGGCCTGAAGCGGGAGCAGACCAATATGATTCAGCGCATCGAGAGCAGCGTTCTCGGTGGTGCAACGCTGGATGTTGTGTGGAACCTGACGCTGGCTGCCAACATTATCTCTGTTAATGTTGCTTACGGCCTGATCGATGAGATTGCTGCCGTCCGTGGCGTTAAGGATGTGTTCGTTGAAAATCACTACGAGCCTTCCGAAACCAAGACCAGCAACGATCCCATGATGTCCACCGCTTCCGGTATGATCGGCTCTGCCAATGTTTGGTCCGCCGGCTACACCGGCGCCGGCACCCGGATCGCCGTCATCGACACCGGTCTGGATCTGAACCATCAGAGCTTCAACAACGATGCCTATCTGTACTCCCTGGCACAGAATGCTGCCGATAAGGGTATGGATGTCGATTCTTACATCGAGAGCCTGAACATGCTGGATGTAGAGGAGATCAGCGCCGTTCTGGAGAACCTGAACGTGTATCCTCTGATCCAGTACAATTCCGGCACCAACAGAGGCGCATACTTTGTCAGTGACAAGGTCCCCTTCGCCATCAACTATGTTGACCGCGATTACGATGTGACCCACGATCACGACGATAAGACCGACCACGGCTCCCACGTTGCCGGTATCGCCACTGCAAACCGTTACATTCCCCAGAACGGTGAGTTTGTTGATGCGCTCAGCACCGTCCGTATGCAGGGCGTAGCTCCCGATGCACAGGTGCTGGTCATGAAGGTCTTCGGCAAGAACGGCGGTGCTTACGATTCCGACTACATGGTCGCCATCGAAGACGCCATCATGCTGGGCTGTGACTCCATCAACCTGTCCCTGGGTACCGACAAGGGCTTTACCCACAACAATACCTATCAGTACATCCTGGACAGCCTGGCCGACAATGATGTGATCCTGGCCGTGGCTGCCGGTAACGGTTACTCCTGGACTGAATACGCAACCAATGGCACCGGCCTGCTGTACGCAGAAGACGTTGACTACTCCATGGTCAGTACTCCTTCTGCCATCGGCAACACCATGTCTGTTGCTTCCGCTGAAAACGTTGGTATGACCAACTACTACATCGGCGTGGGCGAGGATACGCTGTTCTACACCGAGGCTATTTTCTCCACCGGTGAGTTCCTGCCCACCCTGCTTGCAGATCCCGGCGATAAGAACTACATTCTGATCGACGGCATCGGCACTGCCGAGGAAGTGGCCGCTGTTGTGGCCGCTGAAGGCGGCAGCATCGCACCCAACACCGTGTTGGTCTGCTCCAGAGGCGTTATCAACTTTGGCGACAAGGCCAATAATGCTATCTCCAATGGCTTCGTTGCTACCATCGTTTACAATAACACCGATGGCCTGCTGATCATGAACATGGACGGCTACAACTACACCAACCCTGTGGCCTCTATTTCTATGGTTAATGGTATGAAGCTGAGAAATGCCGCTACCCCCGTCACCGACGAGTCCGGCAATGTTCTCTACTACAAGGGCGAAATGTACATCTCCGACGATGTGACCTCCACCATCGTCTATGATAACTACATCATGTCCGACTTCTCCGCTTGGGGTATTCCCGGCTCCCTGACCATGAAGCCTGAAATCACTGCCCCCGGCGGTGAGATCTACTCCATCAATGGTATTGACCCCAGCGGTACCGCTTATTACAACAACTCCGGTACCTCCATGGCTGCTCCTCAGGTCGCCGGTATGGCTGCTCTGATGATGCAGTACATCAAGGAGACCGGTCTGGATGTCAAGCTGGGCGTTTCCGCCCGTAAGCTGGCCACCAGCCTGCTGATGTCCACCGCCCAGCCCATGAAGGATGGCGACAATTACTATCCCATCCTGCAGCAGGGTTCCGGTCTGGCCAATGTTGGCGCTGCTGTGCTGTCCCAGTCCTATATTATGATGGATAAGGCAGCCAACTCCGGCGCTGCTGACGGCAAGGTCAAGGTAGAACTGGGCGACGATCCCGATCGCAACGGTGTTTACACCTTCTCCTTCACGCTGAACAATTTCGGCGCAAAGAGCCAGGTCTACAGCATCAGCGGTGATTTCTTCACCCAGGATGTGGTGACCATCGATGGCGTTGACTATACCGCTAAGACCACTACCCCCCTGGGTATGGGTGTGGATTACGCAATCGAGGGCGGCTATATTGACACCAGCGAGAAGTATTCCTGCGATCTGAACGGCGACGGCGTGACCGATACCAAGGACGCCCAGATCATTCTGGAGTATGTTTCCGGCAACCTGGCCACCATCGACGAGATGGCGGCCGATGTCAGTGGAAACGGCGTTGTCAGCTCCTATGATGCCCACCTGCTGCTGGCCTCCATTGGTACCGGCTACTTCCTGGTGGACGCCGGTGAGTCTGTCACCATCACCGTTACCATGACCCTGACCGATGCTGCCAAGAAGCATCTGGATGATAGCTTCGTCAACGGCGGCTATGTGGAAGGCTTCGTTATTGTGGAGCCCCTGGTCACCGAGGAAGGCGAGGTCACTCCCGCTCACTCCATCCCCGTGCTGGGCTTCTATGGCAACTGGTCCGATGCTTCCATGTATGACCGCCTCAACTACGAGGACTATGTCTATGCCATGGAAAACGGCACCGACCTGAAGCTGCCCTACAGCGGCTACACCAACTACCTGACTTTCTTCGATGAGGAAGACTACGAGATTACCTATGTGGGTAACCCCTACCTGATCGAGGAGACCTTCCCCTACGATAAGATCGCTATCCGTCCC
Organism: Faecousia sp.; assembly: GCA_045638785.1. Taxonomy (GTDB): domain Bacteria; phylum Bacillota; class Clostridia; order Oscillospirales; family Oscillospiraceae; genus Faecousia. The sequence goes on along the minus strand of JAZUBW010000082.1, from coordinate 6,485 downwards.
GAGATGGAAATCGGCGATATGGCTACTTCTCTGATCCGTAATGCCGGCGGCTTCCTGTTCTACATTGAGGACGCCGAGGGTAATGTGGTCAACGCTGTGGCAGCACCTCAGCTGAAGGCCTCTTACTATTACATCAACGGCGGCTACTGGAACTGGGTCAACTCCGCAGGTCTGAGCATCTGGGAGACTCCCGAACAGCTGGGTGGCTTCAAGGAAGGCGACACCTTCACCATCGGCTTCATGGCTGTTCCCGAGTACTATGTGCTGGGTACCGGCAATGAGCAGGAGACCCTGGAGCAGATGCTGGCTCTGAAGGAATCCGGCATCATCGGTGAGGGCGCTTACTACTCCCACACCTTCACCGTCGACGCTACCGCTCCCGAACTGCTGGATGTGGAAAAGCTGGAAGACGGCGATCTGAAGATCAACATCCAGGACAACCGCCATGTGGCAGTTGTGGCCGTTCTGACCGCCAACGGCGGCACCGTGCTGAAGAAGGTCGGTGTGGACCAGGATGAGCTCGGCGCAGCTACTGAGCTGGTTATCGATATGAGCGACATCCGCGTCAACCGCAGCTGTCTGATCATGGTCGGTGACTACGCCGGCAACGAGACCTACTACAAGGTCGAAGACTACAACGACGGTCTGAAGGACTTCGTTGGCAGAATGTACGGCTTTACCAACACCAATACCCGTAGCGCTCTGAACAGCTGGATGGAGATCGATATCGACACCCTGTTCTACGAAGGCGGCGACCTGGACGCTGAGATCCAGCCCACCATGAGTGGTACCATCGACGTGGCCCAGACCAACTTCGCTGTGCTGGCTGGTGAGTATGTGGGCGGTTATGTGTACATGATCACCGACCAGAATGAGCTGCGCGTTGCAGCACAGGGTCACTGGGATCAGAGCATGCTGGCTGCTACCAACGCACTGTATTCCAAGATCCGCGACATGGCTTACAACACTGCCGACGGCAAGATGTATGCCCTGGGCCTGGATAATGTCATCTACACCCTGGATCTGTACACCGGTGAAATGGTGAAGCAGTATCAGGTCTCCATCAGCGCTCCTGAGGGCGTTAACAGCGAGACCGGTGCTACCAAGAAGTTCTCCGACGAGAACAGAGAACTGTTGACTCTGACTATCGACGATGAGGGCAACTTCTACGCCGTCAACAACGGTGACAGCACCTACCAGTATGTCTATCTGTACAGCTGGAATGCCGCGGATGTCAAGGACGGCGCCGTGACTAACCTGCTGCCCGTGAACAACGCCTACGATGGCTTCGTCGGCGAGTATGTTTACAACGACGACCTGCCCGCTACCGGCTCTGCTACCGTGCAGTCCATGGCATGGGATCATGACAACGATGTGCTGTACTGGGCTGCTGCTCTGGGCCCCGTCAGTAGCTACAACTATCTGTATTCTGTGGACACCGAAACCGGTAAGGCTACCATCGTCAACCAGACCCCCATCGCCGGCGTTGCTGATTTCGCCCTGGGTTGTCTGTGTGTCAACGTTTCCGGTCTGTACATCGTTCCCGAGAAGACCGTGGAGCTGGACGTTGCTACCATTGCTACCGATCTGTTCCTGAACCGGGATGAGGTCACCCTGCTGGTCGGCTCCAAGCTGAAGATGCAGTGGGATATCCTGCCCTGGCATCTGGAGAACAAGGACGTGGTCCTGACCACCAGCGACGAGAATGTTGTCACTGTGGATGCTAATGGCAATGTGATCGCTGTTGGCGTCGGTAAGGCTACCATTACCGCCACCACCGTGGCTGCTCCCTATCTGTTCGCCACCTGCGAGATCACCGTCGAGGACATCAATGATGTTTCCCTGAACGGTATGCTCTACAATGAAGAGGGCGAGATCGAATGGATGAGCTTCAACCTGCTGGATGCCGAGAACTGGACCAGCACCTTCGTGGAGAGCGAGATGCAGTTCCTGGCCGGCGGCCAGCACGGCGACGTGATCTATGTCCACGATGGCGTCAATATGTACGGCGTCAATGCCGATACCTTCGAAGTCACCAACTATGGTGCCATCCACGAGACCTGGCAGTGGTCTGACGGTGCAACCGGTCCCCGGACTCCCGCCGGCTACTTTGACCGTCTGGTGGGTATCATCAGCGGCGGTCTGTCCATCGGCGTGATGGATGTGGAAACCGGTATGGGTTACGAAGTGCCCCACTATGCCGATTTCACCACCGACAAGGCTGCCCTGATCGCCTATATTGGACCCACCACTTACCACAACGGCTTCGAGCTGTGCTACGGTCACGAGTACTACATCCTGACCGAAGGCGGTACGCTGTACCACAATACTATGTACGCCTTCTATGACGCAGATGCCGGCGATATTTTCTATGACGACAAGCTGACCCTGGTTGGCGAGACCGGCCTGAACCTGAAGGGTGCTGCCAATGTCCGTAGCGATGTCAAGGCCTCTATGTACTATGACCTGGCCAACGACTACCTGGTCGTCTCCGCTTACACCGAAGGCGATACCGCCAGAGTCTATGTCTTCCAGCCTGATGCCTGCGCTCCCGTTGAGGTGGGCAGCTTCGGCAACAACATCTGGCCCGTTGTTTCCCTGTATTCCTACGATGCACTGACCGACGTGACCGTCAAGGTCAAGCCCGGCCAGGCTGAGTGCTACGTGGGCGAGACCGTTCAGCTGAACGCCACCGTCTACATGGCTGAGCGCGACAGAACCGTTACCTGGAGCAGCAGCGATGAGTCTATCGCCACTGTCGATGCTAACGGCCTCGTTACCGCTCTGAAGGCAGGCACTGTGACCATCACTGCGACTTCCAAGGAAGCCAATGCTGCTCATCAGCTGGTTTCCGCCAGCGCCACCATCACCGTCAAGCCTCTGGCTGCGGTTGATGTGATGCTGCACGCTTATGTCCAGACCGAAGAGGGCGGCAAGTGGGTCGCTATCGACGGCAACAACCTGGACCGCTATACCCTGGCTGAGTCTGATGCCGTTTACACCGGCGCAGGCGTTGTCGACGGCAAGGTCTATGCCACCGACAACACCCACTACTACATGATCGATCCCGCTGGTAACAAGTACATTGTGAACCAGGGCGATATGTTCACCGACGGCGACGGCGCTGACTTCATGTACATGAAGGACGCTTCCGGCGCACCTACCCGCACTGTGGAGCTGCTGGACTACGGTACCGGCAGAAACGTCGAGGTGACTGTTGAAGGCTATCCCGTTTACCTGTCCGGTGACCTGGTTGACGGCTCCAGCTATATGACCTTCCTGAGCGACTACACCACCGGCGAATTCCTGGTAGCTGCTCTGGCTGCTGACCGCTATCCCGCAGGTGTTGCCTACCGGGGTTCTGAGATCATCTCCGGCATGCTGGTCGACTACTACTATGTCCTGGCTTACGATGGCTATCTGGAAAGCTACAGCTTCATCAGAGCCCTGCAGGACGGCCAGCTGATCCCCTATAACGCTGGTTGGGAAGTTGACTACATCAAGACCGGCCTGCAGTTCGAGGACGGCGAAGATGTTTCCATGATCTATGTGGAAACCGAGACCTTCACTGGCATTATCGTCAGCCATGCTACCGCCGAAGGCACCGAACTGTGGTGCTATGACGTGGTGCAGAAGCAGGTGAGCAAGATGGGCGTCCTGAAGGGCGTTACCGATCTGGTGGGCCTGAGCCTGGCCGAGGGCCTGGATATCCAGATCCCCGAGCAGCCCGATGTCCCCGGTACCACCGAGCCCGTTGAGGCCGAGTACATCTACGGCTATGTCAAGACTGCTAACGGTTATGCCTGGGCAAAGATCAACACCACCGCCCTGACCTACGAGGTCATGTACAACGATACCTATAACTATGCTTGGCCCGCAGCCGGTGCATGGAATGGTAAGGTCTACTCCGTGGTAGGCGTGAACCAGGCTGGTAATGTGGTCTACACTTATCAGGAGCTGGATCCTGCCAATGGTTACCAGATCAATGCAAACGCAAAGGGCGATACCGCTTTTGCAAACTATACCCCCACTGACTTTACCGGTGTTCCCGCTGTTTCCGTCACCATGATCGACAGAACCAACGGCGGTACCTACATCACAACTCTGGGCGGCTACTTCCTGCATGCATCCAACGGTAAGTATTCCTCCAACAAGCCCATGCTGTTCTGGGTGCAGAAGTATACCAAGAGCGGCGCTGAGACCGAGATCTACACGCATGAAAGCACCTTCGAGAACAAGAAGCTGTCCGCTGTTCTGTATGTGGGCTCCGAGCTGAGCGACGATAGCAAGAGCTATTACGATTACTTCCTGATCCTGGATCAGTCCGGCAACCTGTACCAGCTGCAGCTGACCAGCTATATGGACAACGGCACCCTGAAGCTGAATGCAGGCAGCACCGTTACCAAGGTTGGCAAGCTGGGCGTGACTCCCACTTCCGGCGCTACCTTCACCCGTATCAGCGAGAACCGCGCTTACCTGGGTGTCAACGGTGCTGACGGCGTGGAGCTGTACAGCTTCGACCTGACCAACTACGAGCTGAAGAGCCTGGGCATCATCGATGGCGCCATGAGCATCACCGGCCTGCACACCGATGCAGAACTGACCGGTATCTTTGAGGCCGACGAGCCCACCCAGCCCGAGTGCGATCACACCAACACCACCCTGGAGGGTGCAATCGAAGCCACCTGCGGCGAGCCCGGCTACACCGGCAACACCGTCTGTGTGGACTGCGGCGAGACTGTTGCTGAGGGCGAGGAGATCCCCGCTACCGGCGAGCACACCTTCGAGGAAGGCGAGTGCACCGAGTGCGGCGCATCCGATCCCAACTACGAGCCTCCCTGCGAACACAGCGACGTGGACGATTGGACCTATGATGAGAATGGCCACTGGACCACTTGCGCTGATTGTGGCGAGATCGTGGATCAGGGCGAGCACTCCTTCGATTGGGGTGTCTGCTTCTGCGGCTATGCCGATCCCAACTACCAGGTTGAGGAACCCACCGGCACTCTGCTGCACGCCTATGTCAACACCGGCAACGGTTACGCATGGGTCATCATCGGCTCTGAGAACGGCGCGATGAAGGTCCTGCAGGAGGATACCAATGTGTACCTCGGTGGCGGTGTCAACAATGGCCTCATCTACGTGTCTGCCAACGGCAGAATCTACCAGATTGATCCTGCCAACAATTATGCTGCAAGCATTGGCCTTTCTACTGGTAACAACGTCATGGTGGGCATGAGCAGCGCTCCCGTCAAGAGCGTGGAGCTGGCCTCCGGTACCATCCAGGTCGGCCTGCCCGTGTACATCAGCTACAATCCCGCCAATGTTGATGCCGGTCAGTACCTGACCGTGATGTTCAACTACAGCAACTCTAGCGCCAACAAGCAGTTCCAGCAGTTCATCTTCGGAAGAAAGATGGTAGGCATCACTTATCTCTCTGCCGAGATGGCAAGCGACAGAAGCTACTACACCGAAAAGTTCCTGGTGCTGTGCGACGATGGCTCCATGTTCGACTACGAGGTCATTTACAAGGGCAATGGCAAGAGCTATGTGGAAATCGCTCAGGGCTATGAGTACTACCCCGGCCTGTTCGTTTCCAACGGTGCTTCCATGACTCGTGTCAATAACGACCTGGTGTACATCAGCGTCAACGATACCAACGGCGTCAAGCTGTACAGCTATGTTCCCAGCACTTACACTCTGACCGAAGTGACCACCATCACCGGCGCTCAGAGCGTGGTTGCTATGAGCCTGCTGAAGGATGTCAGACCCGAGCTGGCCTCCTGCGAGCACACCAATGTGGGTGCCTGGGAGTCCGATGCAGACGGCCACTGGCAGATCTGCGAATGTGGTGAGAAGGTGAACGAGGGTGCACATAGCTTCACCAATGGCAAGTGCATCTGCGGCTACACCGATCCCAGCTACGTTCCCGAGCAGCCCATTGACAACCCCAACTGGCTGCACGCCTACATCGAGACCGACTATGGCTATGCCTGGGTCATGATCGATGCTACCACCGGTGAGTATGAAGTCATCGCTGAGGGCTTCGAGGAGTACAATGGCGGCGGCTATGCTGACGGCAAGATCTATGTTTCCACCGGCGCAATGCTGAACCAGATCGATCCTGCCAATGGCTATAAGATGACCGCCGGTGCCTATGATAACAATAATGGCATCACCATGTACGACATTACCTCTGCACCCGTCAAGAGCGTGGAGCTGAGCACCGGCACCATCCAGGTGGGTCTGCCCGTGTATGTTGGCTATTCCTTAGACTACGGTTCTTCCTACCTGGCAATTCTGAATGACTACACGAATTGCTACGCCAACACTGCATCTGAGATTTTTGTCTTTGATTCCCGTGTGGCTTCTATCGCATTCGTGTCTGCAGAACTGGCAGAGGACAAGACCTCCTATGTGGAGCATTTTGTGATCCTGTTCCGTGACGGCAAGCTGTATGATTACACCCAGACCTACACTGCCGA
>JAZUBW010000081.1:0-36246 GCA_045638785.1 Faecousia sp. | reverse complement strand
ACGCCGAGAAGCTATAGGGCAGCAGCTGGGCCAGAGTCACTTCCTCGAAGCCATTTTGATTGACCATCAGAATGCGAAAGTCATCGGCGCAGAATTCCCGCATCACCTGGCGGCAGACACCGCAGGGCGGAAAGCTGCCTGAAATCACACCATCCTTGCCACCGCAGACGGCGATGGCCACGAAATCCCGGTGGCCGTCATAGATGGCCTTGAAGAAAGCGGTGCGCTCGGCGCAGTTGGTGGGGCCGAAGGCGGCGTTTTCGATGTTGCAGCCCTGGTAGACGGTGCCGTCCTTGCACAGCAAGGCAGCGCCGACCTTATAGCCGGAGTAGGGTGCATAGGCATGATGCATGGCCTCCACAGCCAGGTCACACAGTTTTTCGTAGGTCATACAATCTCCTTTGCAAAGCTCTTACCGGGGGTATCGAATTCCACACCCAGCAGTTCGGTGACGGTGGCGGCAATATCGCAGAAGCCATGGCGAGTGCCCAAATTCACGGGTTTCACGGCCTTACCCAGTACCAGCAGCGGCACATACTCCCGGGTATGGTCGGTGGTGGCAGTATAGCCGGGGTCGCAGCCGTGGTCGGCGGTGATCATCACCAGGTCGTCTTCACTCAAAGTGGGCAGGAAATCCCCCAACCAGGCATCGAATTCCGTCAGTGCCTGGGCATAGCCGTCAATGTTGCGACGGTGGCCGTAGACCATGTCGAAGTCCACCAGGTTCACAAAGCACAGGCCATGAAAATCCTTTTTGGCGTAGTTTTCGGTATGTTCCATGCCGTTAGCATTGGACTGGTTGTAGACATGCTCAGTAGTGCCGATGCCGGCGAAAATATCAAAAATCTTGCCCACACCAATGGAATCCAAACCGGCGGCCTTGATGGCATCCAGCAAAGTCTGCTTGGGGGGCTCCAGGGAGAAGTCATGGCGGTTGGCGGTTCGCTGGAAATTGCCCTTGCCGGTGCCCACAAAGGGACGGGCAATGACACGGCCCACGCCATGCTTGCCCACCAGGATCTTGCGGGCGATGCGGCAGTATTCATACAGCTGCTCGGGAGGCACGATTTCCTCGTGGGCAGCGATTTGGAACACGGAGTCGGCGGAGGTGTAGACGATCAGATCGCCGGTGCGCATATGCTCCTCGCCAAATTCGTCCAGCACGGCCGTGCCACTCCAGGGGGCATTTGCCAGCACGCCACGGCCGGTGGCTGCCTTAAAGGGCTCCAGCACTTCCTCCGGGAAGCCCTCGGGATAAGTGGGCAGCGGATCATCGGACACCAGACCAGCGATTTCCCAGTGGCCGATGGTGGTATCCTTGCCCATGGAGCGCTCTGCCAGGCGGCAGAAGGCACCGGTGGGGGTTTCCACCTTGGGCAGACAGAAAACGCCGTCCATGTTGCCCAAACCGGCTGCGATCATGTTGGGAATGTGCAATTTATCGGATGTGGCGCAGGACGCCAGGGTGTTGACCCCCACATCGCCAAAGGACTCGCTGTCCGGCATCGCACCGATGCCAAAAGAGTCCAAAACAATTAAAAAGATTCGTTTCATAAGGTTACCTCACAATTAGGAATTAGGAGTTAGAAATTAGGAATGATCATACAATTCCTAATTCCTCATTTCTCATTCCTAATTATTTGTTCTCCATGGCAACCGCCACATCCAGGGCCACCTTCATCATCTGGGTGAAGGCAGTCTGGCGCTCCTGGGCGGTGGTCTCCACGCCCTTGAGGATGTGATCGCTGATGGTGCAGATGCACAGGCCCCGCTTGCCGTAACGGGCGGCGTTCATATACAGGGCGGCAGCCTCCATCTCCAGGGCCATAACGCCCATCTTCTTCTGATTGTAGATGGTATCCAGGCCGGCGGGAACTTCGGCATGGTCGCCGTAGAACACGTCAGAGGAGTTGACATTGCCCACATGGTAGGTTGCGCCGTTGGCTTCACAAGCCTTCACCGCTTCGCTCAGCAGCGTATAATCGGCGATGGGCGCAAAGGTACCGGGGAAATGGAACTGGGCAGCAAAATTAGAGTCGGTGCAAGCACCCTGGGCGATGACGATGTCGTACAGGTTGATATGATCCTGGATAGAACCGGCAGAGCCCACACGGATGATGTTCTCCACGCCGAAGAAGTTGAACAGCTCATGGGAGTAGATGCCGATGGCGGGCATACCCATGCCGGAAGCCATGACGGACACCTTCACACCCTTATAATAGCCGGTGTAGCCATGAACACCACGGACATTGTTGACCAGCACGGGGTTTTCCAGGAAATTTTCAGCGATAAACTTGGAACGCAGCGGATCGCCGGGCATCAGCACGGTCTTGCCAAAGCCGATCTCGTTCTGCACATTGATATGGGGCGTAACAGCAAAATTAGACATAATATTTTCCTCCTTAGTAGGTTCCGTCGTTTTCCAGGCCCTTGGCGATCTTGACGATCCGGCTGGTGCCCAGGCGATCGGCGCCCAGGGCGATGAACTTCTCAGCATCCTCCAGGGAAGAAATGCCGCCGGCGGCCTTGATCTTCACATGCTTGGCCACGTGCTTGGCAAACAGTTCCACATCGGCGAAGCTAGCGCCGGCGGTGGAGAAACCGGTGGAGGTCTTGATATAATCTGCGCCGGAGTCGGAAACGCACTTGCACAGGGCGATCTTCTCATCGTCGGTCAGCAGGCAAGTTTCGATGATGACCTTCAGGATGCGGCCCATGCAGTGGGCCTTGATCTGACGGATCTCCTCGGTGATCTCCTCCCACTTATGCTCCTTGGCCCAGCCAATGTTGATGACCATGTCCACTTCGTCGGCACCGTTAGACACGGCATTGTGAGCCATGAAGCACTTGGAGGCGGTGGTGGCGTAGCCATTGGGGAAGCCGATGACGGTGCAAATGGCCAGGCGGTTGCCCACATACTGCTTGGCCTGCTGGACAAAGGAAGCAGGAATGCATACAGAAGCGGTGGCGTACTTCATGCCATCGTCGCAGATGGCCTGGATATCAGCCCAGGTAGCAGTCTGAGCCAGCAGGGTGTGGTCGCAACGGGAGAGAATATCTTTCAGTTCCATAATATATGACTCCTTTTCGGTAATATTTTAAGGTTGCCCATGCAGTTTGATTTTCTTATGTTCCCGGATACCTGCTTTATAGCAGCGGTGGCACATGGCGATATAGCAATCGTTGCCACCGAGCACCACCTGGGCGCCTTCCGTGACGATGTAGCCGTCACTGATACGGGCGTTGACGGTGGCCTTGGTGCCGCAATCGCACATGGTCTTGATTTCTTCGATACAATCCGCCAATTCCATCAGCCGCATAGACCCGGGGAAGAGTTTGGTTTGGAAGTCGGTGCGCAGGCCGAAGCACAGCACCGGCACATTGAATTGGTCCACGATGGCACGCAGCTGGTCGATCTGGTCCATGGTCATAAACTGGCACTCATCGACGATGATCACATCGCTGTTCCTACGGTTTGCGCAGAACATCTGACAGATATCCATTTGGGGCGTGATGACCTCGCATTCTGCCTCCAGGCCAATGCGGCTGCGGACGATGGCTGCACCATCCCGGGTATCTGCGCTAGGCTTGATGAGCCAGACATTCAGGTCATTTTCCTCATAGTTGTACTTGGTGATCAGCGCCTGGGCCGTCTTGCTGGAGCCCATGGCACCGTACTTAAAATATAGCTTCGCCATATATATCCCTCCAATTCTTTACCTTTTATTATACCGAATCAAAGGACAATATGCAAGGAAAAAGTCAAAGGCTGCCGCTTTTTGCGGCAGCCTTGTTTACTCCTCTTTTTGAATCGGCATCAGCCGCAGGACTGCAGCCGTAGCATCGTCGGTGCCGTGGACCCGACCGGCATCCAGGAGTTTAGCAGCCAGGGATCCCGGCGGCTCATCGCTCAGAAGATCGATCTGCTCGGCAATGGCATGGTCATCCACACCGTCGCTGAGCAGCACCAGCATCTGACCATGGCGCAAGTTCAGCCTGTCCACGGTTTCCGTAGACAGACGCACGGAAATACCCGGCGGCAGACCGTTTTCTCCCACCCTCTCTGCCCCATTGGGGCTCAGCACCCAGGACGGGGCTGCACCCCATTTATAGAGCATCACCTTTCCGGAGTCCAAATGCACCTCTGCCAGGTCCATGGTCACCGCTCCGGCGCGCAAGCGCAGGGTGCAAAGGGAATTGATGCTGCGCAGGGCATAGGCCGCTGGATAGCCCGCCATCAGCAGCTGCCGCAGCATGTCCCCTGCGATCCGGGCTTCTGCCGCTGCACCGGGGCCGGTGCCCATGCCGTCGCAAAGCAGCAGATAGTACCGGTTTTCCGGGCCTGCAAACCACAGGCAGCGGTCGCCGTTGGCCAATTCCTTGCCGGCGGAGCAGACGGCCACCTCCGGCTGGTAGCGAGGCTTTGTGTGCTGGCCCCGCCGGGGCAGCTGGTCCGACAGGTCCTGCAAAAATTCCGACAGAAAGCGATACTGCTGGATCACCGCCACCCGATATTCCTGCTGTCGCTCCCGGTCCGCCTTCAGGATGCGGTACTGGTCCTGGCTACGACGCAGTTCCAGCATCAGGCGGCTGCGTTTTTTGCAGGCCACCGGCACATCGTCGGCCCGGATTAGCGGCTGCTGCAGTACCTGGGCCGTCAGGGTATTGGCGGCAGCCCGATCGCTGCAATCTTTGCGGCAGGGGCAGGTGCTGCAGGCACGCTCCACCGCCTTGGCCACCAGGGCCGGAGCATCGATGGGGGTTTCCTCCGCCTCCAGCAACAGTTTTTCCGTTTGGGTCATGACATTTGCCGCCATTTCCAGCCGCACCTGGGCAGCGCCGGTTTCCCCTCTTTTGGGAATGCGGCCCGGCCGTTCCGGCAGCAAGCGGCTGCAAAAGCCGCCCAAAAGCAGCGCCGGCACCGGCAGCAGATCCCATTTCCCGCAGAGGCCCATCACCATAAGGTAAATGGCCGCCGGCGCTACATTCTGCCACATTTTTGGGGTTTTCAGCAGAAGTCGCAGCAATGCCGACAGGCACAGCACCGCCGTCATGGGCACCGGGGTCACCTGGGCCAGGTCCAGGGCCAGGCCCACCAGCGCCACCCCGGGGAAAGCCAGCACCGGTGCCAGCACGCCGGCGACCACGAAGCCCAATCCCAAAAACGGCAACGGAGCAATTTGGGCAAAGGCCAGCGCCAGCACCGCCAGCGCCACCCAATCAGCTGGGGTTTCCCGGTGCCGTCGCACAAAGGCGGTTAGACCCGTCACCCCAAAGGCCACGCCGATTCGGAGAAAATACAGCAAAATAGACACATTTTCTCCCTGCCAAATCTGGAACACCACACCGCTGATGGCCACGATGGCCGCCGACAGCATCGGCTGCAGCAGTGGGAGCCGCCGCTGTCCCCTTTCCCACCCAGCGATCATACACACAGGCAGGCTAGCAGCCATCCAGATCACGCACTGTGCCGCAGCCTTTCCCCAAAACAGGCAATAGCCCCCGGCAGTACCCAGGGCATAGAAAACAGGCAGCCAGCCCGGCATTCCGGCACAAAGCACCGCCATTGCAATCGGCTGCGGCAAATGGCCCAGGCTGGCCGCACTCAGGCACAAGCCCAGGGCAAACACTGCCCCAAACTGCAGCGCCTGCCGGATTTTTTCGTCTTCCACAAGTTGCCGGCGCAACCGCTGCCACCGGCGCAGATAAGTCTGCAGCATCATCATGATGTACACGCCTTTCTTTGTATGTTCTGCTCCTATGCTACCACGAAAGGCATGCGCAATTTGTCGAACCCCGGTGCAGAATAAAGTTTCTTGCATATTGGGGCATTTCTGTGTATACTATAAGTACATTTGAATTTTCTATAAGGAGACAGCTATGGGAAGAGAATTTGAGCTAAAATTTGCTGCCAACGCCCAGGTACAGGCTGCAATCCAGCAGGATTTTTCGGGTTTCCGGGAGATCGCCATGGAAACCAGCTATTTCGACACGGCCGACGGCGCCCTCTCTGAACGCAGAGCAACTCTGCGGCTGCGGAAAGAAAACGGAAACTGCATCTGCACCCTGAAAACACCGTTGCCCGACAATAGCCGGGGAGAATGGGAATGCCAGGCCTCCGACATCGCAGATGGTTTGGGCACATTGGTATCCCTGGGCGCCCCAAGGGAAGTAGCGGTCCTGGCCGGACAGGGGCTGCAGATCGTCTGCGGTGCAAAATTTACCCGTTTGGTCACGGAGGTGGCCACTGCTGACGGCACTGCCGAGCTGGCTTTGGACAGCGGCATTCTGCTAGGCGGCGGCAAGGAAGCAGCGCTGCAGGAAGTGGAAGTAGAGCTGAAAACCGGTTCCGACCGGGCCACCCTGGCCTTTGCAGAGCAGTTGGCCGCTACATACGGCCTGCTGCCGGAAAACAAGAGCAAATTCCGCCGGGCACTGGATCTGGCAAAGGGAGAATAATATGGCAAACATGGGATCCCTCATGGCAAACTACGAAAAGTTTGTCATCTTTGACACAGAAACCACAGGCCTGGATTTTGCCCGGGATGAGATCATCGAGTTTTCTGCCGTGGTGTTGGAGCGCCGGGACGGCGAAATGGTCCTGACCCGGGAATACGACAATCTGGTGACCCTTTCCCCGGGAAATACGGTGCCGCCGAAAATCACAGAGCTCACCGGCATTTCCACTGCCGATATTTTGCAGCGTGGCGTTGCAAAGCAGCAGGTCTGCGCCGACATTGCCGAAATGTTCCAGGGAAATACTCTGCTACTGGCCTACAACGCCCATTTTGATCTGAGTTTCCTGTTTTACATGCTGCTGCGGGATGGCGACCCCACCATCCTCAAGGGCAAGGATAAGCTGGATCTTCTGACGGTGTACAAAGACCGCCGGGAATATCCCCATCGGCTGCACAACGCCATTGATGCCTACGGACTTACCGGTAAAGTGGTCAACTCTCACCGAGCCATCGATGATGTGATCGCCACGGTGGCTGTCATGGAAGCCATGGCGGCGGAGAAAGACGACCTTTCGTGTTATGTAAACCTTTTCGGCTACAATCCAAAATACGGTATCGACGGAAAGCCCATCGGCTCCGTTACATACAAGCCCCAGCCCTACAAGACCGCCAAACCCCTGTATTTATAAAATTGGAGGTTTCTTATGATCAACCCCGCATCTCTGGCCCTGGGCACCAAACGCAATACCATCATGGAGCTGGCAGACTACGGTCGAGCCCGCGCTGCCATCGTTGGTAAGGAAAACATCTTCGATTTCAGTATCGGCAATCCCTCCACCCCTGCTCCCGAAGAAGTCCAGGAAGCTATGCTGGACATTCTGCAAAACATGCCGCCTTTGGCCGTCCACGGCTACACCTCCACCATGGGCGACCCACACACCCGGGCCATGGTGGCTGCAGATCTGAACGCCCGGTTTGGCTGCGCAGCGAAGCCGGAAGAATTGCTGCTGTGCTGCGGTGCTGCCCCGGAGGTTTCTGCCGCCTGCAAGGCGCTGACCACAGAAGGTGCGGAGATCTTTGTATTCGCTCCCTACTTCCCGGAATATAAGCCCTATGTGGAGCAGGCCGGCGCAACCTTGCGGATCGTGCCGCCAGATGTTCCGGATTTCCAGCTGAATTTGGCTGCCCTGGAGGAGATGCTGGGCCCCAACGCCTCTGCAGTCATCATCAACAACCCCAACAATCCTGTGGGCACCGTATATTCCGAGTCTACCATCAAGGCCCTGGCATCCTTGCTGGAGCGCAAGAGCGCAGAATTTGGCCACCGGATCTACATCATCGCCGACGAGCCCTACCGTGAGCTGGTTTATGAGGGCGTGACCGTGCCCTTCATTCCGGATTTCTATCCCCACACCGTGGTATGCTACTCTTACTCCAAGTCCCTGTCCCTGCCCGGCGAGCGGTTGGGCTACATTTATGTGCCGACAGAAGCCCAGGATGGACGGGATCTGTACTACGCCATCGTCGGTGCCGCCCGGGCCATGGGCCATGTGTGCGCACCGTCGCTGATGCAGCTGATGCTGGCCCGCTGTGCCCATGTGCAGCCGGATCTCGGTACCTATGACCGCAACCGCAGGACCTTGATGGAAGCACTTCGCTCCTACGGCTATGAAATGGCCAAGCCTGACGGCGCATTCTATCTGTTTCTGAAAGCCCCCGGCGGTGATGACCGGGCCTTCAGTCAGCGGGCCATGGCAAAAGATCTTCTGCTGATGCCCGGCTCTGACTTTGGCTGTCCCGGTTATCTGCGGCTGTGCTACTGTGTCAGCTACGATACGGTTTTGGGAAGCCTCCCCATTTTCCGGTCGCTGATCCAGGATGAACAATAAAAAGAGCACCCCGGCGCTGTTCAAGCTTGCGTCGGGGTGCTTCTCTTTTTACGATTCTATGGTCAATCTCTGCGGCGGAAAATGTCAAACAGCACTTCTCTGTTCGCATCAAAATCGATACTGTGCTGGAACCAGCTGTAAACGCCGGGCCGCACCTGCACCAAACCGCCTACGAACGTACCCTCCACCGGGATACGCAGCGTCTGCACATTGGCCGATGCCAACACAGGGAAACAATCGACGGCATAGCCCAGGATCTGGGAGTTGGTCAAATTGGTACTGATCAACGGCAGAATTTCATCCAACAATCCCAGCATTTCATCCAGCGGCTGCTCCTTATAGGCCTCGATGATGGCCATGATTACCGTCCGCTGCCGTCTGGCACGTGCGTAATCATTGTCGATCTCACGAACGCCCACATAGGCAAGGGCCTGGGCTGCGTCCAAATGATTCTTTCCCACCACCACTGGGCTATCCAACAGTTTGACATTGTACAGGCCGTTCAGATAATCCGCCTCTTTCTCCGTCAACGTCACATCCACACCGCCCAAAAGGTCAATGACTCTTTCAAATCCGCCAAAATCCACCTCGACAATGCCGGAGATCTCCACTCCAAAGTTCAGTTTCAGTGTCTTGGTCAGCAACTGCATGCCGCCAAATGCATAGGCCGCATTCAGCTTATTGGGCTTGTAGCCGGGAATCTGCACATACTGGTCACGCATGAAGGAGGTCAGTGTAATGGTATTGTTGGACTTGTTGATACTGACCAGGATCATGCTGTCCGAGCGCTGTCTGCCCTGCCCTGCCCGACGGTCCTGGCCCACCAGCAAAACATTGATCAGGTGATCGCCGTAAATATCCGACAGATCGATCTGGGGCTCATCCGGTTTCTGATTCGGCTCCGTTGTGTCAGGATTGGTCGGATCGTCCGGGCCCAGGATACTGGGCGGGAAGGTCAGATCTTCCATATTGACCGTAGGCTGCGAATGATCGGACGGCAGGGTCACCAAGTCCGGGTCAGATTGCATAAAATCTTCCGCAGCGCTGGAGGAAAGCGTATACTCCAAATCCGGATCCACACGGTTGATTTTGTTCAGCATGTGGTTCACATAGATCATAGCGCAGGCGGCAATCAGCAGAATGAGCAGCAGCAAGATGCCCAGCACCGTCAGGATCACCCGTTTGGCGCCCCATTTGCGTTTTGGCTTATCGCACATAGTTCAGTTCCTCTTTTTCTTTTTGCGGCAAGGCGATGTCACAGAATCTGCATCTGCTTCAGCTTGCTCAAAAATTCTGCCACATCCCGGGCAGCCATTTCTTCAGAAACATCATAGGCATCCAAAACAGCCTTTGTAATTTCCTCTTCCGTATTCACAGCAGGCAGCAGATCCCAGATAAAGGCTGCCAGGTCGTTCAAAACGAACAGGCCATTGGACTCATACACCGCCTGGCCCACGGGCACCAGAATCACATCACCGGCGATCTCCCGCTTGATCAATTCCTTTTTTATAATCATGCCTTGCTCCTCTCTGCATACACTTCCTGAGTGATACGCACCTGTTCTTTTGTCTTCTCGCAAATATACGTGGGCACTTGATCGAAGTGACCGGTTTCCGTGAAGCATACCGCAGCACAAACACCGCACACATCCTTGTACTCGCAACTGCCGCAGGCAGAAGGCATGCGAATTTTGGCGGTTTCACTGCGGATGTATGCCCAAGCTTCTTCAAAGCTCTGCTTCCGCAGATCCGTTACGGGGGTAGTCAGCATACCGCAAGGCATCATCTTGCCTTGCCAGGTCACCCAGAAACTGCTGGAACCGGCACGGCATGTGACACCCTCGTCCGCTTCCACCGGGCAACCTTCCTTCAGTTCATCCACCAGCTTCTGCATATTCTGCGCCCGCAGGGAAAACTCTTCCTCTGTAAACCGCAGCGTATCCCATTTGACGCTGCAGGCGGCTGCCTCTGTGGCTGTTAAGCGATTGCCGCAGCCATAGCCTCCATCCTCCAGGCGAACCGGAGGATACATATAACTGGAGGCTCTTACATGCGCATCCAGTTCCTCCGCATCGGCAAAAATCGAATCCAAATCCCGGTAATTATAGGGGGTAATGGAAAGATTCAGGCTGACATCCACACCGGCCTGGCGCAGAGCGCGGATATTTTCCTTAACCCGGTCGTAGACCGGAATACCGCACATATTGCGGTAGGTCTCATTATTGCCGCCATACAGCGAGATATTGAATCGGAAAGGTGGATCCTTCAAAAAGCGTTCGAGAATCTCACCTTGCAACATAGAACCGTTGGAGTTGATCGCAATCAGAAGGCCCAGCTTCTTCATGCCGTCATAGATCTCGAAGAAATCCTTACGCACCAGGGGTTCGCCGCCGGTCAGCAGCGCAAAGATCATGCCCTTTTTCTGGGCCGCAGCAGCAATATCCAGCCACTGCCGGGCAGTCAGTTCCCCGCCCATAGCCTCCACCTGCTCGGCAGATTGATGGACATAGCACATAGGGCAGTTGAAATTACACCGGGCCGTCAGTTCAAAATTGCCGGCAATGGGCAGGCCCAATCGGCGGCCCTTTTGGTGCAAATAGGTAGAGATATAGGGCTCGGTACTTTTCATTTTCATACCGTCAACACTCCTTCCAGCGCGAGAATTGCGGATTCATCCGGCGTACAGGCCAGCTCAAAAACCGGCACAGACGACAAAACCTGCGTAACTGTTTCCGAGATCCGATCCACATCGGCCCGATCCCAGATATTAACGCTACAGCCCTCCCACAGGCTACGGAAGCATTCTGCACCCCTCAACCGCCGAATACGGGTTGTGGGAGCCTGTCGAAGATAGACAATGGCACCCAGGGGCAACGTCACATTCTCACAGATGCGGGAGCTTCCCGCAAAGGGAATGCCGCAGGCATAGGCCTTTCCATTTTCCCATCGGACAACGCTGCGGTCGCCATTGTAGATTGGCGCACCACGGTGTCGGTTCCACAGGTCCGCCTGGGTGGACTTGCCTGTGCCCGACGGAGCCGTGAAGAGAATCGCCTTGCCGTTTACGGCAATATAGGAGCAATGGAATACAAATCCACCGTTTTGTGCCATCAGATGCTCTGCGCCCAACATGGTCAGCACCTGGTTGACACCGACGCCATTACGGAAAGTACTGCTTTTCAGCAACACCCTATGGTGCCGGCCATTTGGGACGACCTGGGCATAACCACGCTCCCAGGATTTTTCTACGGTGCCGATGTAGCGAGTACCATCGGAATAGACACGCATCGAGTAAGTAATTGCCATGCACTGGCATGTCGGCGGCAGCAATTCGGGCACCATTTCAAACTGGAACACATAGGGATCTTCCACAGAATCCACCCGAAAAGGCGCCAAATATCGATCATTTTCGTACATCCATTGGTCCGGGATGTCAATTTCCAAATCAATCCCGGCAAATCGGTAATACTTTTTCATATCAGCTTACCGTGACCCACATAATCCGGCTGCCCTCGGCGGTAAAATGGCTGGCTGTA
This sequence comes from Faecousia sp., assembly GCA_045638785.1. GTDB lineage: Bacteria > Bacillota > Clostridia > Oscillospirales > Oscillospiraceae > Faecousia. Next base: position 24,364 of record JAZUBW010000081.1, on the reverse strand, counting down.
ATCTGTTGCAGTTGGTCCTTATCGAGGCCACCCTTGATGGTGACACGATAAGTGATGCCGCCATAGAGCAGATCGGAGGCCGCATTCTTGTAGTAAATCACAATGTTGCCGTCGATATCCTTACCGGAAATATTGGTCACATTCAAAAATCCGTTGAGTGCTTGGATCTTCAGCAAGTCTTCACACAGAGTAGGTTCCTGCTGGAAACGCGCCACATTCTTGATCGTCATTTCCGTCAGATCCTTGCCGTCCGCATAAGCCATGCGATTTTTCTCCAGCAGCACCACAGATTCACCGGGCGGCAACGTGGACAACGTAAAATACGCCGTATTTTCGCCGTCGCTCATCTCGATCTCCGCATACTGCACGGCTTTATCGCCGTTATTTTTTACGATAATCATCAGAACACGGCTCACCACATCGTTGCTGCCGTCTTCCACAAAAAGGCCGGTATAGCTGCCGACCTTCGTCACCTGCAAGCCCTTGTACTCTTCGCTTTCGGCATCTTCCAAATCCTCAATAGACGCATTGGGATTTGTGTACAGGGGCTGGAAGGGGGCAGTAGCTACATTGGTCCCATCGTGTTTTCCGTTGAAATTGCCACGAATGGTCGAACCCAGAAACAGCACCAGGATCGCCACCAGGGCAATCAAGAAGATCACCAGGTAGCCCCAGCCGTCGGATGCGTCCTTTTTGTTTGTCTTTTTTTTGCTCATGAGATACCTCACATAGGAATGAAGGCCGTGCCGACCAGGCACGGCCTTCTGAAATTAGGGATTAGGAAGCGAAGATGTTGCCGTAAGAGGAGGGAACATGGTAGCAAATACCATTGTAGCTGCCATCATCGGGACCCTCAGGAATAACATCATCCGAATTGGCGCAGAGATTGCTGATAAAGACAACATCCGGTCCGAAAATCAGACCGCAGCCTTGCTGACGGGAGGTAGGCAGAACATCCTGATGTTCGCAATTACCGGCGATGCTGGTGCTGAGGGTGAAGTCCTCAAACATAATCTCAGGCTTAGTATATACTTTCTTCATTGTTTGAATCCTCCTCTCAGTAAATTGCTACAGCAAAAGTGAAAACAGGCTTGCCGGGTTTCTGCGGTACGCCAGGCAGCACAGGCTGAGCAGGCTGGCTGGGCTGGACAGGCTTGCCGGGTAGTGCGGGTTTGCCGGGATGCACAGGCTTCACAGGATGCTCAGGCTTACCGGGCTTGCTGGGCTTACCGGGCTGCTCGGGCTTACCAGGCTTGCTGGGCTTACCGGGCTTGCTGGGCTTACCAGGCTGCTCGGGCACGATAGGCTTCTGAGGCTGCTCGGGCTCGACAGGCACATCGGGCTCCGCCTCCACCTTGCCATTGAGCATATTGAGCACACGCTCGATCATTTCTGCATTGACGGAGATCAGATAGGTTTCTTCCTCTTCGGTCTTGGCAGCGCGGACCAGGCTCATGATGCTCACAGGAGGCTCACCATTTTCAGAAGTAGTGACTTTCACCTCGTAGGTAACCTTGATGTTGGTAATGGAAATGATGGCGCTACCGGTGGACTGGATGATCACATCCTTGCCGTCCAGCGCGGAAATGTCGTAGTACATATCCGTAGCGGTGGTTACATCCATATCGTAGTAGACCTTGCCGGTGCTATCCTTGATCACGATGTGACCGGTGCCACCCACAGACTTGAAGGCCAGCTGAACCTTATCCACAGCAAATCCGGTCTTTGCAAAGTCTTTACCCTCTTTGTTCAGTGCAAAGGCGATGGACTGACCATTTGCCAGATACAGCTCGTTGTTGGGACCATAGTTCACATAGTTCTCAACGGAGTTGGTACCACTGATACCATCGATGAACACCGAACCGACCAGCACGGCATTGTTAGGAATGGTAACCTTGCCGTCGTTGTCGACAGTTACGCCAGCTGCATCGATCACCAGATCTCTCAGTTCTGCGTAGGTGGGCCAGCCTTCGCCGTCCTTAACGTAGGCATCGTTTGCTGTGCTGTTCCGGTTGCCGGTAGGATCGTAGACGCGGATGGCATCCAGGTACAGATCGTACTCAGTCTTTGCACCATTTTCTGCCTGATGGTCGAAAGCGGTGTTGTAGGCTGCGGTGATCAGCACTTCATAGGTACCATAGTCCAGATTCTCGACAGTGATAACGGGAACCTGGTAGAGTGCATTGAGGTCGGTGCTGGAGGTCGGGACCCACTCATTGTTCTCATACTTATAACCGTAGTAGGTATCCACGATCAGGTTCTTCACAAGAGTCTTGCCGCCATTAGCCACACTATACACCTTAACAGTGATGGTACCGGTGGTGTTGCTGGTCAGGGAGATCACATCGAAGCCAGTACCGACGAAGGTGAAGGAAGCAGTACCATAGCGGTTATTGTTGACAGTGATCTTCGCAGCGCTGCCCATGGAGAACTGGCTCATGGAAGCGTAAGCTCCATCGTAACCGTAGTTGTTGTCAGCATCCAAAGCAGCAGAGATCTGGCTTGCGCCGGGACGATCCTGTGCCTGGGTGCTGGTAGCAGCCTGGGAGTTCACATCCCAGCCCTTGGTTTCTTTGTACCGCATGGTGTAGTACTTGGTGCCCTCAACAAAGCTTCTTGCTCTGGTGTAGCTTCCGTCCTCATTCTTGGTGTAGTAGACGGCGGAAGAGAACGTATCCTTGGTAACCTCAGTCTCAACATACTCTGCATCATAGCTATTCAGCACGACATATTCGTCTTCATAGTAGATCGTCGTTGCGGGGATGACGGTGACCTTGGAGTACATATAGCCGTTGGTGGGATGAGAGCCTTCCCAGAACTCAACAGAAGTCTCGTAGTAGAAGACCACAGGGTCGGTGAACACCATATCGCCCTGATGGAAGCGGATCTGGTTCTCGCCCTCAATGGAGATGGTGTTGCCGTCTTTGGTCAGATCAGCGGTGCCCAGCTTGGGGGTAGTGGAAACACCAGTGTTCATGGCGGTATCGCCATAAGCGCTGTTGCTGAGGCCAATACCGGAAATGGTGTTCTGCAGAATGTCGTTTGCAACAACATTGATGATCACATCCAGGCCGAAGTCCACAACTACAGTATCCTCCACCAGTCTGGGCTGCCAGACAACAGCAAAGGCGACGGTGGTGTTGTAGAAGTCGAAGTTCGTAAGAACCTTATCGACATTGGTAGCATTCTTAGATGCGTAGGTACCATAGCCGGTGATCTTCTGGCCTGCCTTGGTGTTGTAGACCTTGGTAGTAATCAGGCTGACAGTTTGGCTGGTGGTATCCAAGCCAAGGCGATTATTCAGGGATGTGGAAATATTCGCAGCGATGCTGCCTTCGATGGTAAAGTAGTCGAAGATGGATGCGCCGGTATGATCGCCAAAGACATGAAGTTCATAGCCCGCATTCACATCGTAGACAAAGTAATCGGAGGGCAGCAATTCGTCTGCCAGCCAGTCGACGCTCAGCTTGCTGTCTGCGGTGATCTGACCATCCTCACCCTTGTTCCAAACAGTGGACTCGGTGTAAATGTCAGTAACGAAGACCGCATTGGCAAAGTCAACCACCTGGCCGGACTTGTTGATGGGCTGACCCTGGGCGTTGACCAGGTAGAACACATAGGAAACCTGGGCACCGGACCAAGTCATCTGGGGCTTGGCGAATTCCTGGCGGCATTCATTGCCCTTATAGTTGGTATAGGTCAGGAAAGCGTACTCGTTGGTTTTGTAGGAACCGGGATCGGTCTCGTTGGGAGTACCAACTTCGGTGGCGGAGTTTTTCAGATACAGGAAGTAGCTCAGGGCATACTCTGTAGTATCGAGCTTGTCAACCGTCCAGTACAGCATCTTGGTGGTTGCATTGTAGACGAAGTAGGGAGTAGCAATCACCAGGTCGGTGGACATATTGGTGGTGGAATCGACAGTGCCGTGGGCATATGCGCCGGAGGTCATGTTGAACCACTTGGTGGCATCGTAGTTGCTATCCGTGGCCTTGATGCCGTAGGGGAAGAAGTAGTAAGTAGTTCTTCCCACAGTGTAGCTAACGGCAGCAGCGGCTGCGTAGCTGGGGTCGGTGGTCCAGTAGTACAGGGTACCCTTGTCGCCGATGAGCTTCTGCTCAAAGACGGGAGCGGTGGCATCCTTTGCGGACAGCACACCGTCGGTGTTCTGCAGATACAACTTGGTAACGGAAGTGGAAGTGCCACGCACACGGTCACTGATCACATAGTAGGTAGTACCTGCGGTATACCTGGTAGCCTTCGTGTAGGTCGTACCACTCAGCGTGTAGTAATTGCCGGAAGCAAAGTTATCAGCCGTAACACCACTTGCCTGCGTATACACGGGATTCAGCACATACTGCAGGAACTCAATGTAGAAGTCGTTGGTAACGCCAGTGATGTCCTTGGAACCCTCAGGGATGTCAAAGATCATGGTGTACTCGCCGGTGATCTTGTCCTCGACGGTCACGTCGGTTGCAGCCTGCAGGATCTTTTGAGCGATGGCGGAGAATACATTCTCCATGTCGGCTGCGGCATTATCGTCCGCAACAGAGAAGAAATACTTATCCAGCTTGGAAACGGTTTTGCCGGTATCGCGCTGAGCGACAGTCTCATAGGCAGGACCGGCGATGTCGTTCAGCAGCATGTTTGCAACCTGCTCACACACCTCCTTGGAAGTGCCAGACCAAGAGGAGTTGGTATTCTTCAGACCCAAACCAACGGTGAAAACGGTAACGCCCTCGTTTTTCATCTTGGTGGAGTAGTATTCATACTCATACTTGGTTGCATTACGAGTCGCAGTACCATTAGCTGCAGTTCGATTCGTTACATTAAAGGTAGCAGCGATGGCGTTCGTCGACTCGAAATGGGTCTTCTCGCCCATCATGTAGTTGGGGATACCGTCGGACATGAAGACACAGAACTGCTGGTTGCCGTCAGCTCTGGAATTTGCCAGCGCGTTGTAGCAGGCTTCCAGGCCCTGGGCATACTCCGTGCCGAACAGAGAAGTCTGGCCCTTAAAGTCAGTTTCGATCTTCTTCAGCAGAGCATCCAGCTCAGCCTGGTCATTGATGATCTGGTAGCCGTTATCTTCATTTTTGGTATACTGATTACTTTCGAACTGATGTTGGCTGCCCTCGGCCAAATTACCACCCAGGAAGTCCAGAACCAGGATGCGGTTACCATTGAAGGTACCATCCTCGTTGATGACAATGTTCTTGATGAAAGCCTTGGTAGCTTCTACAGTGGAAGAAATACGGTGCTGAACACCAGACTTGTACATAGAGGAGGAACGGTCCAGCATCAGGACAACGTCCATCTCGGAGCCGGTGGTATAGGGAACACCGGTCATGGACAGTTCCATCTTGACAATACCGGTTTCGGAGAAGTTACCCACAGCGGTAGCGGTCTTATCGAAGCGGACTGCGCCTTCGTTGGGGTACTCGGGGAAGTCCTCGGTACCGTCGTTGGGGTTGGCGTAGGAGGTGGTGGTGGCGGAGATGTTGACGCCCACAGTGTAGTCCTTGCCGTCCACGGTCAGGGTTGCGGTGACATAGAATGCGCCGTCCACGCCCTTGAAGGAGATCAGGCCGTTCTGGTCAATGGTGGCGATGCTGTGGTACTCCTCGGGGATGTGCCATTCAATGGTTGCACCCTGGGGCAGCGCCACAATTTCAGCGCCGTCCTCGTCCATGAACTGGATCTGGGTGCCCAGCTGCAGGGTGGTAATGTTGGTAACACGCTTGACGGGGACAGTGGTGCCGGTGACGACATCGCCGTCGGAGGTAATGTCCAGGACATAGGTGGGTTCAGTGGTGGTAATGGTGATATAATTGGTGACTTCACCGGCGGAGGTGGTGTAGGAAACCTTCACCAGAGCCTTGCCGTACTTGCCGGTAAAGGTAACGGTGTTGCCGGAGATACCGGAAATGATGCCGTTGGGATCGCCGCCGGAAACCACGGTGTAAGTAACGCCGGTGGGATTCTCGGTGGTGGTGGCGGCACCGCTCTCAGACGTGAAGGTCAGAATGGAACCCAGCTTCACCGTGGAGCCGTTCTTGACCACCTTGGTCAGCGCAGCGGGAGCGCCGGCGATGGAGTAGGTGCCTCGAGTGACAATGCTCTCAGTGGTAACCTTAATCAGCTCCACCGGCTCATAGAAGTAGACCTCGTCAGTACTACTTCTGTTCACGCTCCAAGTTCCATTGGCAGAGCAAATCAATGTGTAGTTATAAGTACCTGCTTTTGTCTGCAGACGATGGTTATTCTCTGAGTAAGACCAATTCTTAGATGTCGAAAAATTAATGGTTTGGTTACTGTTATTAGTGCCGGAAATACCCAGTTTCACATTTCCATTTGTAAAAGTCAAACCAGAACCAACTGTCCACAGGTAAGCGTTGGAGGTGGTCAGGTAGGTATCGGTGCCCTTATTGAAGGCAGTACCGGTGTTGGTAGTGCTATCCCAGTTGGTGTAGTAGCCGGTGCCTCCATTAAATGCTGTGGTAGAATAGCCGGTAGTATCGCCGTCCAAACCGCGGCCGGCACCGGTATTGCTGTTGACAATCAGATACTGCTTGCCGGCAGCAAGAGCAGTGACCAGCTTGTAGACCGTAATTGTTTCCGTAGTTTGGGTAATCTCCTGGCCGGTACCGGTAGCAGTTTTAGGATCTTCAACTTCGATCTCGGTGCTTTCACCCACCACATAGATGGAGAAGTGATCGGTGGTGAAGACAGCCTTGCCATTTGCGAAAGTCACGTCGGACACAGGCTCCAGCGTCTGGGTCTCTTCGTTCCAGTAGTAAACAGCGTTGGCGCCCTCGGGGGCAGGTATGGAAACGGTAGCAACGTTCTTTTCCACATTATAGGCATCGGGAACGATGTCGTAAGCCACGAAGCCGGGCTTCAGCTGCTCTGCCAGAGCATCCGTCAGGGTCTCGGTCACATCGGTGACGGTCATGGAACCCATGCCGTCGGCCACGACGGTGATACCATTGGCGTTGATGACATTGAAGCCATAGCTCTGGTCCTCGTAAGTCACGATGATGCTCTGGGTACCGGTGGCATTGGGATTATAGCCGGAAACGGTATACTGACCCTCGGTCAGCTCCACGAAAGTGCCGCCCTCATAGACAGCCGTGACCTTCAGAGTCAGTTTCTCGCCCAGCAGGGTGTCCATGGAATAGCTGACCAGCAGGCCGGTGAGGACAGACTCGGTGGTTAGATCCACCACCTTCACGGATACCGTCACGGTGTAGCCGCCATAAGAAACAAACACAGACTGGGTGCCGAGCACACTGCTGTTATAACCTTTAACCGTATAGCCATTGATCTCGACCATCGTGCCGTCGCTGTAGACCTCATAGACGGTCAGATCCAGGTCTTCGCCCACAGCATAGGCAGACTTGTTGCTGACAGCCTTGATGCCGGTAACCACGGGCGTATTGTCACTGACGGTGACCGTCAGCGTAGCCGTGGCGGTCATGCCGTTTTCGGTATAGGCATAGGTCAGCTTATAAGTACCGGCCTTGACAAACTTGCCGTCCTCCAGATCTGCGCCATCCTCGGTGGTGATGGTCAGCTTCAGATCGGAAACATTCAGCGCCTTGGTGGTGCCGTCGGTATAGTTCACAACTGCCTTGGTGGGGTTGCGCAGTGCGTCACCGACGAGATACTCGATGGAGCCGGTAACAGCCAGGGTCTTGGGATCTGCAGGTGCGAAATTACGGGTAGCATCCTTATCCACAGCTGCAAAGCCGCTGATATACTGACCGTTGGAGTTATAGGTAGCAAAGTTCAGCTTATTCTTATAGATGGTAACAACCATGGCAGTGCCCAGGCGGGCATTCGTGGTATAACCGCTGCCGGGGTCCATGTAACCTGCGTTGACATGGGTGAAGTTCAGCTTCACATCCACAGTTTGCAGCTTGGTGTTGTAGCCGCTGCCGGAGAGAACCTTGGTAGTAGGCACAGACATGGTGCTGCCCTTTGCATAGTAGTAAGCAGCAGCATTGTCATCGTAATTGTGGTTATGGCCGTGGAAGTAGACAACATCCATATTGGCTGCCACTTCATTGATGGCAGTCACCCACTGATAAGCGTAGCCATTGTCGCCACGGTCATTAAACAGAGGCTGGTGACCCACGATGAACAGAGGCTTGGACTTATCCAGGCCGGCCACGGTGGTCTTAAATGCCTCGATGTGCTCAGCGATCTGGCTGGCACTATAGAAGCCGGCAGAATAGCGGTCCCAGGAGCTGACATCAGCCATGCTCAGCAGGTAGACATAGTAATTGCCGGAGTAAACCAGGCGGCTTTCCTTGCTGATGTCTTTAGCAGCACGGTCATGGTCCGTCCAGACATAGTTCACAGGCACATTAAATACCTTCTGCACATAACCAGTGACGGTGCTGGCATTGCCGGACATGGTACCCTCGTTAGAGGAGTACATATCGCCGGCGCTGGCAACAGAGCTGACGGGCTTTCCGTCATTCTTGATCGCCGTCATGACATTTTTCACCAATTGTTCCTTATCGGTTTTATTGGTGCCGATGTGCAAGTCAGAGAATACGACAAACGCATCTACAGGCTGGCTGCTACCGCCCGCAAAGTCGCCGGTCGCCGTATTTTCCGCTGCCAGAACGGATAGGGGCAGCACGCCGACGATCATGACGAGCGCCAGCAACATCGCAAGCAATCTCTTCATATGATTCATACTTTTTTCCTCCTTGAATCCTCTTCAAGTTCTAATATTTTAGCTCGCCGAAAGGCATTTTCCCTCAAAAATGTATACTTGGCGATACTATAACATTGTACCTTATACTATACTACTGTTAATCTTCTTTGTCAATCGGCATTTGTCCTAAATAAACGCATTTTCCCCTTTCTTTTCCGCTCTTTCCGGCAAAAACCAGGCCTCTTTTCAAGAAGCCTGGTTTGTATCCCTTTCACCGAAAACGAATGTCCATACGCCATTAATTATAACAAAAGAGTCGGCGGTTGCCGACTCCTTTGATTATTTCTTTTTCTCGCCGTAGCCGTAGCTCTTTCCGTAGCCCTTGCCGTAGCCGTAGCCGTAACCGTAGCCATAACCGTAACCACCGGATCTGCCCCGGGCGTGGTTCATAGCGCAGCCCAGCAGCGGCAGGTTGCCATCACTCAGGCGCTGGATACCGTCCAGGATCTGCTCCCGGGAGGCATACTCCTGGCGCACCACCATCAGGCCGCAATCGGCCATGTCGGCGTACTCCGAAGCATCGGCCAGCAGCGAACAGGGCGGCGTATCCAGGATCACCGTATCATACTGCTCCCGGGCATGCCGGATCAGTTCTGCCAGACGGCTCATGCGGACGGACTTGATGGTGGCGCTTTGGCCCACACCGCCGGCCACCACAGAAAGATTCTTATGCTCGGTTTTGCAGATCACCGTATCCATGGCCAGCTTGCCCTCCAGGTACTCGCCGATCATAGGCAGGTCATTCATGCCCAGGGTCTTGGCGACAGAGGGGTTGCGCAGGTCAGCGTCAATGATCAGCACCTTCTTGCCCTTATGGGCCAGGGACAGGGCAATATTGGAAGAAATGGTGGTCTTGCCCTCGCCGGGAATGGCACTGGAGATCAGCAGCACCTTGTGCTCCTTCTCTTCCATGGCCTTCTCCACACGCATCCGCAGCATACGCACCGCTTCGCTGAAACTGGCGCTTTGGATGCTCTTGTACAGCAGGGAGTTGCCCTTCCGGTCACTGCGGCGGATATGGGGGATCTGTCCCACACAGGGGATGTTGATCATAGCCTTCAGTTCCTTTTCGCTGTGCACGGTATTGACCATCAGCGCCAGCACCAATATCATCACTGCCCACAGGCCGGCGCCCAGGATCGCACCCTTGATAGCAGGGCTCTTGATGTTGCGCACGTTAATGGGAGCCGTCGGCACACCGCTTTCATGGAGCACCACCAGCTTCGTGGGGCCAACCACATACTCAGCGATCTCAGGGTAATAGATCATAACTGCCTTCAGCACCTCCCAGGCCCGTTCCGGATCCAGATCGGTGACATCGATGAAAATCAGGCTGCCGCTGGTACTGCTGGTAACTTTGACGGAAGGCATATAGGCAATACCCAGATAATTTTTCACCCGCTCCTGCAGCACGCCGCTGGTCAGCACATAGGGAAAGGTCTTGGCCATCTGCTCTGCCGTGGCCGTATTATAGGCCGATGTGCCGCCGTAAAGCGGGCTGGCCACCCGGACGGAAACCGTTGCACTGGCCGTATATTGGGGCACATAGGCCCGGTACGCCCGAATGCCAAAGACAGCGCCACCCACAATGACCAGAGCCAGCAACAGAAGAAGATAGCGTCTTGCGATCTTGGTAAAGTCGCCCAGCAAGGCGATCAGGTCCAGTTTTTGTTCTTCGTGTTCTGCAAATTCCATAACTGTCCCCTTTCCTTACTCATTTTGATCATCGGGATTATACTGGCTATACTGGCCGTAGTGGCCATAGTTACCGTATTTTCCGTACTTGCCATAGTGGCCGTAGTGGCCGTAACGGCCGTAGCCGTAGCCATAACCATAGCCATAGCCGTATCCACCGCCGGACAGACCGGAACTATACACATTGTTCAGCACACAGCCCAGCAGCTTGGCCTTGCCGCCTTCCAGGGTAGAGATGGCCTTGTTGATACCGGTGGCCAGGGCCATATTCTGCCGCACCACCAGCACACTGCTGTCGGCCAGTTCCATCATACTCTCGGCGTCGGACACCAGAGCCATAGGCGGCAGGTCCAGCACCACCAGATCATAATTCTTTCGGGCCCACTGCAGCAGCTCATGCATATTCTCGCTGTTCAGATAATCGTCGGAATCCTGGGTGGCATTGGTTTCCAGCAGCATATACAGGCCGCTCTTCTTATCCCGCAGCACGGCCTTCTCCTTTTTGACCTTGCCGTCCAGCACCTGACAAAGGCCATGGGGCACTTTCTCCAGTTCCAGCAGGCCGTGGCAGGCAGGTTTGCGCAGGTCGCAATCAATGAGCAGCACCTTGTCGTGCTTCAGTGCCAGGGACATGGCCAAATTCACAGACACTGTGGACTTGCCTTCGTCCTCCAGAAGGCTGGTGACCATGACCACCTTCCGGTCATGCATATGATGCTCCACACGGCTGGCCAGTTTTCGGAAGGCCTCCACATAGCGGAAGCTGGAAAGCGGGTTGGTGACCAGGATGTCTGACTCTTTCCGGCGAAGCCAGGCAGTACGGGATTTGTATTTGCTTTCATGGGGAATGTCGCCCAGATAGCTGCAGTCCAGCTTGGACTGGGCTTCTCTGCCGCTGCGGACCGCATCCCGATTGAAGGACAGGAAGGCCAGCAGCAGAACCATGCCGATTGCCGACAGGATCACAGCCGTTTTCACCAAGCTCTTGACATTGGAGAAGTTGCTGGGGCTCATGGGCACCGTGGGGTTGCGCAGCAATTCCAGGGACACATTGTCGACGACCTGGTAGGTCACCATCTCGTGATGGTCCACGATGGCCTGTGCCATCAAAAAGACGCTTCTGGCATCCGGACCGGAGATGTTGACCGTGATCAGATTGGTATCGGGGATCACCTGGGCATTGATGGTACCATAGAAACCTGACAGGCCGCTTTCCTTCAGGATGGTGTTGCGCAGCAGGGAGCTGTTGAGCAGTTCCTCAAACACCGATGCCACCATATTGGCCGCCGACAGGTTGTTGTAAACCGTAGTGGCGCTGGTGCGGCTGTAGGTAACATAGGTAATGCTGGTTTGATAGGTGGGTTCATAGGTGACCGTGCTGTAGAGGTAGGCAGCCATACCCGCCACCAGAACCACCAACAGGATCAGCGTCCAGCGCTTCACCACATCCCGCGCCAAAACGATGGGATCAAATTTCAGAAGATTCCGTTCTTTTTCATGCTCTTTTTCATTCATAAGCGTTATCCCTCAACCACGACGATCAGTTTCGCATAGCCGGTGTAAGCAGTTGCACCCACGGTCTGGGTGACCCGGTATTCGATGGTGTAAACACCCGGTACATCGGTGCGCACATTATTTTTGGTTTGCAGCGAGTAGCCCTCGGGGACACCGTTTTTCAAGGAGACCTTTCGGTTACCCTGGGTGTAGGCATCCAGGAGACTTTCCGGATCCAGCCGGGTACCCACCGGCACATAGATCAAATAATCCGTCAGGCTCAGATTGGCATTATAGGCGCCGGCGGCATAGACCTCCACCGGAACCACCAGCTTCACCACTTCGCCCAGAGAATTGCTGACCCGCAGTTCTACCTCATGCATGCCCACCGTGGTAATCGCAGTGTCATCCAGGGAGGTAATGCGGACACGATGGGAGATATCCCCGTCCAGGGCATCCTCTGCTCCAACGGCAGCAAAAATATCAAAGCCGGAATTGTAAGCAAAAGTCAGAGATCTGTTCAGCTTGAACTTGGGGCTCTCGTAATCGGTATAGCGGGCAGTACGCACCGCCTTGCGCACATTGCCGGCAGCGTCAAAAGCTGCATAGGTGATACGGATGGAGCCGTTGCTGTCCAGCAGCTGAATGGACTCCACCACCACTGAAGCGGTCACATCGCCGTCTTTGTTGTCAACAGCGCTGACGCCCTGCAGGTAAACCTCGTCCGGGTCCTTGGCAGACAGCTCCAGCATCGTGCCGGTAAAGGTGATCTCCGGCGGTTTGGTGTCCGTTCTGCCCTGGACAAAGAACATGTACAGCGCAAACACTGCCACCAAAATCAAGGCCAGCATCAGATAAGTTAAGCTTTTTCTCATAATATCATGCCTCTTCATTCAAACCAATCCGGCTCTGCCGGCTGCAATGGTTGGTCATTTAATATCCGCTGCGGATTGTGCTTCATCAGCATTTCTGCCGCCACAGGCGAAACGCTCTCCGACAACAGTTCATACACATCTTTGGCCCGGGGGGTACGTACAACCGGGGAATGGGCATCGGAGGCCACCACCGTGGCAAAGCCCCGGTGCACCAGCGCCATAGCCAATTGCCGGCTTCTTTCGCCGTAGCGACCCAGCAGGCTACCCCGGTTGACCTGGAACAGGCAGCCCATTGCGCTCCAGCGGTTGATCAGATGGGGATCTTCGCAGACATAGCTGTATCGCTCCGGATGGGCCACCAGGGGGGTGTATCCTGCATCGATCACGAGCTGCAGGATCTCGGTTTCCTCCTCACCGTCGGTGTGGAAGGCAAATTCGATCAGGGGATACCGGGAACCGGCCAGGGTCAGAAGCCTTCCTTCCCGCAGCAGCCGGGCGGTATCATAGGTACCAAAAATCTCCATGCCGGGGTACAGGCGCACAGGAATATGCTCCTCCTGCAGCACTTCCTGGAGCATCTCCAGGCCGCCCAGCACTTCCCGCACACCGCCGGTGATACAATGAGGGGTCACAGCGATCTTGCGGACACCATGGCCGGCCGCCATCGCCGCCATGGCCAGGGATTCTTCAAAACTCCCGGAGCCATCATCCAGACCCGGCAGAATATGGCAATGCAAATCAATCATTTCGGTTTTCTCCAGGCCGTCAAAACAGAATACAAGCGGCAAATGCCGGGACGCAGCGGCCGCAGAAGCAGCCACACATGCTCAAAAAATTCCCACCAAAAGCTGCCCTTACGCAGCAGCTTTCCCTTTCGGCGGACGGTTCTGACAACGGCCAGGACCTGTTCCGGACGGATGCCGGGCTCGATCTCCAGCTGCGCATCGCCCAACAGGTCATAGGCCCCATCCCGCTGCCGGACGATACGGTGCATGATATAGGCGCCGGTGGAACGCCGATAGAGGATCATATCGCCCCGTTTCAGCGGTTGGGTCACCTTCGACAGGTACACCGTGTCCCTGCCGTGGACCAGGAAGGGGGCCATGCTGCTGCCGCTGATGACCAGGGGCACAGACTCCGCTTCCTGCAGCAGCCAGGGCAGCTGACTCATCAGTTCTTCCGGCTCGATCACACGCAGTTTATGCTCCATGGGCAACCTCGCTGATCTGACCCTGGCGGACCTCATAGGCACGGTTGCAGAACTCTGCGCTGCCGGGACGGTGGGTCACCAGAATGCAGGTGCGAATCATGCCGCTGCGACGCAAATTCTCCATGAGCTGCCGTTCCGTGGCCACATCCAGACCGGAAGTCGCCTCGTCCAGCAGCAGCACCGGCGCTTTCCGCAGCAGGGCCCGGGCAATGGCAAGGCGCTGGGCCTGGCCCTCGGACACGCCGCGGCCGCCGGCATGCAGCAGATGGTGCAGTCCCTCGGGGAACTGCTGCACAAATTCCCAGGCGCAGGCCACCTTCAGCGCCTGCTCCATTTCTTCTTCCGTGGCATCCGGTGCCACGATCCGCAAGTTGTGGGCGATGCTACCGGTGAAAATGCTGTTTTCCTGGGGAACATAGGCAAAAATGCTGCGGGTACCGGCGTTGATGGTATAGATATTGCCGGAAGAGCCAACCAGCTCCGCCTTGCCGGAGCAAGGCTCCACCAGGCCCAGCAACAGCCGCAACAAGGTAGTCTTGCCCTCACCGGAGGGACCCATGATGACCACCTGGTCGCCGTCACAGGCGCAAAAATCAAAGGGATACAGCAGTGTGTCGCCATCGTGATAGCGGAAAGACACCTGCTTCAGAGAAATATCGACAGTTTCCTCCCGGTCCAGGCCCTCGCACATTTTGTCGTTTTCACGGGGCAGATCTTCCACCGCCAGGATACGGCCGGCAGAGGTGGTCATGGAAATGCCCTGCTGCGCCAGGGACACCAGCGCAGAGAAGGTGCTGCGCAGCACACCTGCCAAATGCAGGAACATAGTCATAGAGCCATAGGTGATGGTGCCGGACCACAGCTGGTACACACCCCAGCCAAAGCAGGCAGCGGTAACGGTCATGCCCACCAGTGACAGCAGGGTGGACATGCCGATGCGGAAGGAATTGAAGGAAAGGTAGGCATCCGCATAATTGCTTTGGACCTTGCCCATTTCCTGGCGGTAGTGATCCACCGCCGCAAAGGCCTTGATGCTGGTCAGATTCCGCAGAGAGTCCTCCTGGAAAGACATGACCTCGCTGTCCAGCTCCTTCATGGCCAGGCTGTGGCGACGCAGTCGCTTCATCAGATACCGGGAAGCCAGCATGGTCACCGGCGCACCGGCCAGAGCAATCAGGGCCATCGTAGGATCGAAATACAAAATGATACAGAAGGCGCCGACGAATTTCACACCGGTGGCCACCAGGCTGGGGATAAAGCTGATGATGCCGTCGGCAACGGTATTGATATCCGCATTCAGACGGCTCAGCAGGTCGCCGCTGCGGAAGGTATCCAGCTTTTCCCAACTGGCCCGCAGAATGCGGCCATAGGTCTTATGCTGCATTTGGTTCCGCACACGGACATGGACATGGGCGCCCACCCGGGAAGAAAAGGCCTGCAGCAGGAGTCCGCCCAGCATCGTGGCCACCATCATTATGGCAGCACCGCCGATCATATCTGTGCCGTAACCGGTCACCGCATCAATGAGATACTTGGATGCCACGCTGGAGGCCAAGCTCATCACCGTGCCCAGCAGGGCCAGAATACCCACCGCCAAAATGGATCGGCGGTACTTTTTGACCCGAGACCACAGCCACTTGCATTCGTGCTTCACCTGTTCCGGATTTTCCATATTCAGTTTCTTTTGAAGCTTGTTGAAAAATCCCATATGATTACTCACTTATGTTTTATTTTCCCGTTTGGGAACATTCCGTTTTTTGGCTTACAAAACGCCCTGCATCTCCCGGCTCTTTTCAGCCGTCCGGTTCAGCGTTTCCGGCTCACAGAAGGAGGGTATCACCGTTTTCAGCATCTGCCGGGCGGTAACGCCCTCGCCGGCATCCCACTGGGCAGCTGCCGTCCGCAGGCACTCCAGTTTCCGGTCCACTTGCTGGCGGGTCAGAGGTGCGTCCCGCTCGATGAAGATCATGTCATTTTCCGTCTTATCCAGTTCCTCTGCCTGGATCAGCAGCTCTTCATACAGCTTCTCGCCGGGCCGCAGGCCGATTTCCACAATGGGAATATCCACACCGGGCACCAGGCCGCTGAGTCGGATCATGTTTTCCGCCAAATCGTAGATTTTCACCGGCTTGCCCATATCCAGCACAAACAGCTCGCCACGCTTTGCCATGGCGCCGGCCTGGATCACCAGCTGGCTGGCTGCCTGGATGGTCATGAAATAGCGGATGATCCGCTTGTCTGTGATGGTCACCGGGCCGCCGGCAGCGATCTGCTTTTTGAACAGCGGGATCACGGAGCCGTTGGAGCCCAGCACATTGCCGAAACGGACGGCGCCAAAGCTGGTCAGGCTGTCGTGTCTGCACTGGACCACCATTTCGCACAACCGCTTGGTGGCGCCCATAACATTGGTGGGATTGACGGCCTTGTCGGTAGAGATCAGGATGAACTTCCGGGCGCCGTACTTTTCTGCCATATTGGCGGCATTGTAAGTGCCGAAGACATTGTTTTTCACGGCCTCATAGCCGGCGTTCTCCATCAGCGGCACATGCTTGTGGGCAGCGGCGTGGAAGACGATCTCCGGCCGATATTTGGCGAAGATGTACTCCAGATGCTTGGCATCCTGGACAGAGCCGATCTCCACGGAAAGGTCCAGTTTTTCGCCGTAAGCGCGGAGCAGCTCCTGCTGGATCTCGTAGGCATTGTTTTCATAGTTGTCGTAAATAATCAGCTTCCGGGGCTTGCAGCAGGCGATCTGACGGCACAGCTCACTGCCGATGGAACCACCGCCGCCGGTGACCAGCACCACCGCACCGGCATAATAGTCCAGCACTTTCCGGTCATTGATGCTCAAAGGCTTGCGGAACAGCAGGTCTTCAATGGAAAATTCACGGATGCTCTTGCCCAGCATTCCCGTATTTTCTCCCTCCTGTACCAGGGTATCCAGCACCCGGACCTGGCAACCCATGGCCCGATAGAGGTTGTACTGCCGCAACATCTTGTCGCTGTCGGCCTCGGAGATGGCGATAATCACATCGGTGACACCAAATTTATTGATGTACTCCACCGCCTTCTTCTCGGCATACACCGGCAGACCCACCACCGTATTGCCCACCTTGTTGTGATCGACATCGATGAAAAATACCGGTTCAAAATGAGAATGGGCATTGGTACGCAGGTCGTTGGCAAGGTAAGTGCCCAGCTGACCGGCACCCACAATGGCCGCCGTCCGGCGGTCACGGTATTCGGTATGGACCTTGTTTTTCCGCTTATACCAAAGCCGATAGCACAGACGGGCCGCCACACAGGTATGGGCCGTCATGGACACCACCACGGCGCAGTGCCAGATGCCACGCCAGTGGCCGACAAACAAGGTAACAAACAGAGCCGCAATACCGCCCAGGGCATCGGCCAGGATCAGGTTAAAATAGGACTTGGTGCTGGTATAGCGCCACACCATCCGGTAGATCCGAAACAGCACCCGGAACGCCAACACCGACAGCAGCATAATGCCAGAATTCTTAACGAAAACGCCCCAATCGCCGACAGCCTCGCTGTTGCTGAGGTTGCCATTGATGGATAAAATGTAGAAAATGCCGTTGATTACACAGAAGCACAGGCAGTCAAACAACAGCAAAATATATTTTCGGTAATTTCCCCGGATCTGGTCTATTATCTTCATGTATGTTCACCTATTAAATAATATTTATCTCTTAACGGGCATACTCCCGGATTTTATTCCACCCTATATTATATACCAACTTCCCAAAAAGTCAACGATTTCCCGAATACTGTTGAAAAATGAATTTTTCTGACATACAAATCCCGGAATTTTTCCGCAATTTTCCCTCCCCTGCCCTTTGGCGAAACAAAAAGAGAACAACACGGATCGCTCCGTCTTGTTCTCTTCGGTCTTCAGTTTTTTCTCCGTTTTTTCCTGTTTGCAACCTCAAAGGCCAGCAGGATGACGGCATAGGCAACAGCGTACATGGGCGCCATGACCCAGGCGGTCAGGGGCGTCCCCGGCAGCAATGGCTCGGCGATATGGAAGGCATCGCTCATGTCAAAAGTCTGCATCAAAAAGGCACCCACCGTCAGATAGGCCGTAAAGCCAAAAAAGGTACAGTACCACTTTTTGTAGGTCACATCCAGCTGCTTGAACAGGAAGATGGCAACCACCACCATGGCCGACAGACTGTGGTGCAGCAGGCCGGAAATGGTGGGCAGGTAAAAGATGGTGGGGCCCTGATCCACGAAGGTGGCGTAGATCACCGTGGAAATGCCGCCGAAGATACCCAGCAACCAGGTAAATTGCAGCACCGGATTGTCCCGCTTTCCAAAAAGAACGCCCAGCGCCAGCACCAGGCTGGTCATGCCGCAAAAGCTATCGGGGATCAGGCAGTACCAGCGCACTGTACCGTAGCGGAAGACCTGGGAAAGCCGATTGGTCACAATGGCAGCCAGCAGCAGAAGTGCCAGGGTTTTGAGGACAAATTGCTGCTGTTTTTCCGTTTTGGCCCATTTTTTAGCCGTCAGCAGGCAGGCGCTTCCCACGAGGGTCGAAAGGAGTATGTACAGAATATGCTCGATTCCAAACAGTTGCGCAGGCATATTGATTCCTCCGGAAAATCAAAGGGTTTGGGCGGCAGCTTTGGCAACAGTCAGCCGGCGGATGCCGTAATAGACGCCGTAGAAGACCAGCGCCATCAGGAAACAGGCGATAGGATTGATAATCATCAGGCTCCAGCGGGGAATGGCACCCATTTCCACAAGGCCGATATAGAATGCATCCTCCTCCAGGAAGAACCAGTTATGCTCCATCAGCACATTTCCCAGCTTGGCCCACAGGGTGATGCCCATCAGCAACACGCCACACTTCCAGCTCTTCTGAATGCGGGGTTCAACGACGCCCAGCAGCACATTCAGTAGACCCCAGGCCAGCAGAACGCCGTGGAAAAACATGGTCTGCAGCGCCTGGTAGCACCAGGGCTCTCCGTCACCGACACTGATGGGCAGCATCAGGTAAGCAAGGGATGCCATAGTGCCCATCACCGCCACTGGCTCCTTGAGCCTGTGCCCATTGTGGCGGAACTGGGCCACGGCCACCAGGGGGCAAAGCGCCGTGCAGATATGGAAGGGCAGCTTATCCATATTCAGGCCGCCGTACACGAATTCATGGACAAAAAAGTCCGACAGATACGAGATGACCAGAGCATACGCCAAAAAACGCAGGGCTTTTTCCTTCCGTTCTGCATCCCGGTGCCGCAGCAGAAAATATGCCAAGGCGATGCTTCCAAAAATGAGGATCAGATAGGCGATGTGGGCCAAAGAAAAGGGTGTGATCTGTATCCCGGTACCAAAATGAGAAGTGGCAAATAACTTGAAAAACAACGCTCTCATGCCATAACCTCCGTTTTTTCTCTTGTTTTATTATACGCCAGGGGGCAAAAGGTGTCAACACATAAGTTACAAATTCTTACAATCTGTGTAATTTTTGTAATTTATTCCCATCCCTTTCATACTAGCCGGTTTTTTTGCAAAATTTTGCCTAAAAAACGCAAAAAATATTTGCATTTTCCGGTTTGACATGCTATACTATTTGGGCATTATGCGAAAGTATGCAAAAATGTGTAAAAATTGGGCTTCACAGCCCATGAATATGAAAGGGGTAATTCCAATGCACAAGTATGTTTACCTGTTTACCGAAGGCAACGGCAGCATGCGTGAGCTTCTGGGTGGCAAGGGCGCTAACCTGGCTGAGATGACTCATATCGGCCTGCCCGTTCCTCAGGGCTTCACCGTTTCTACCGAAGCCTGCACCAAGTACTATGAAGATGGCCGCAAGATCTCCGATGAGATCCAGGCTCAGATCATGGAAAATGTTACCAAGCTGGAAGAGATCACCGGCAAGAAGTTCGGCGATCTGGAGAATCCTCTGCTGGTCTCCGTCCGTTCCGGCGCCCGCGCCTCCATGCCCGGCATGATGGACACCATCCTGAACCTGGGTCTGAACGAAGAGGTTGTTGAGGTCATGGCTACCAAGTCCGGCAACGCTCGTTGGGCTTACGACTGCTACCGCCGTTTCATCCAGATGTACTCCGACGTCGTTATGGAAGTCGGCAAGAAGTACTTTGAGGCCCTCATCGACGAGATGAAGGAGCGCAAGGGCGTTACTCTGGACGTGGATCTGACCGCTGAGGACCTGAAGGAGCTGGCTGGTCTGTTCAAGGCTGAGTACAAGAACAAGATTGGCAAGGACTTCCCCTCCGATCCCAAGGAGCAGCTGATGGGCGCTGTCCAGGCTGTTTTCCGTTCCTGGGACAACCCCCGTGCCAACGTCTACCGTCGTGACAACGATATCCCCTACTCCTGGGGCACCGCTGTTAACGTCCAGGCCATGGCATTCGGCAACATGGGTGACGATTGCGGCACCGGCGTTGCTTTCACCCGTGACCCCGCTACCGGCGAGAAGGTCCTGATGGGTGAGTTCCTGACCAATGCTCAGGGCGAGGACGTCGTCGCTGGCGTTCGTACTCCCATGCCCATCGCTGAGATGGCTAACAAGTTCCCCGAAGCTTTCAAGCACTTCCAGGAGGTTTGCCAGATTCTGGAGAACCACTACCACGATATGCAGGACATGGAGTTCACCGTCGAGCACGGCAAGCTGTTCATGCTGCAGACCCGTAACGGCAAGCGTGCCGCTCCCGCCGCTCTGCAGATCGCTGTCGACCTGGTGGCCGAGGGTCACAAGACCGAGGCTGAGGCCGTTCTGATGATCGACCCCCGTAACCTGGACACCCTGCTGCATCCCCAGTTCGACACCAAGGCTCTGAAGGCTGCTACCCCCATCGGTCGTGGTCTGGGCGCTTCTCCCGGAGCTGCCTGCGGCCAGGTCGTCTTCTCCGCTGAGGACGCTGAGGCTTGGAAGGAAGCTGGCAAGAAGGTCGTTCTGGTTCGTCTGGAGACCTCTCCCGAAGATATCACCGGCATGAAGGCCGCTCAGGGCATCCTGACCGTCCGTGGCGGTATGACCTCTCACGCTGCCGTCGTCGCCCGTGGCATGGGTAAGTGCTGCGTTTCCGGCTGTGGCGAGATCAAGATGGACGAAGAGAACAAGAAGTTCGAGCTGGCTGGCAAGACCTACCGCGAGGGCGACTGCATCTCCATCGACGGCTCCACCGGTAACATCTACGACGGTCTGATCCCCACCGTGGATGCTGAGATCTCCGGCAACTTCGGCACCATCATGGGCTGGGCTGACAAGTTCCGCACCCTGAAGGTCCGCACCAATGCTGACACCCCCGCTGACGCCCGCAAGGCTCGCGAGCTGGGCGCTGAAGGCATCGGCCTGTGCCGTACCGAGCACATGTTCTTCGAGGCTAACCGTATCGCCGCTTTCCGTGAGATGATCTGCGCCGACACCGCTGCTGAGCGTGAGGCTGCTCTGGCTAAGATCCTGCCCTATCAGCAGGCTGACTTCGGGAGCCTGTACGAGACCATGGAAGAGTACCGCGTGTGCATCCGCTTCCTGGATCCCCCGCTGCACGAGTTCGTGCCCACCACCGAGGAGGACATCGCTCTGCTGGCTAACACCCAGGGCAAGACCGTGGAGGAGATCAAGGCTATCATCGACTCCCTGCACGAGTTCAACCCCATGATGGGCCACCGTGGCTGCCGTCTGGCTGTCACCTACCCCGAGATCGCTAAGATGCAGACCACCGCTGTCATCCGCGCTGCTCTGGCTGTCAAGTCCCGTCATCCCGAGTGGAACATCGTTCCCGAGATCATGATCCCCCTGGTCGGTGAGGTCAAGGAGCTGAAGTACGTCAAGGCTGTTGTTGTCGAGACTGCTGACGCTGAGATCGCTGCTTCCGGCATGGACCTGAAGTACGAGGTCGGTACCATGATCGAGATCCCCCGCGCCTGCCTGACCGCTGACGAGATCGCTCAGAACGCTGACTTCTTCTGCTTCGGTACCAACGACCTGACTCAGATGACCTTCGGCTTCTCCCGTGACGACGCCGGCAAGTTCCTGAACGCTTACTACGACACCAAGATCTTCGAGAACGATCCCTTCGCTAAGCTGGATCAGACCGGTGTTGGCAAGCTGATGAACCTGGCTGTTTCCGAGGGCCGCGCTAACAACGAGCACCTGCACGTCGGTATCTGCGGCGAGCACGGTGGCGACCCCACGTCCGTCGAGTTCTGCCACAAGCTGGGCCTGGACTATGTGTCCTGCTCCCCCTTCCGTGTGCCGATCGCTCGTCTGGCTGCCGCTCAGGCCGCTATCAAGGGCTAATTCCTTAGATTTCGGTTACTAACAAATAGCAAATCCCACCTGCTTTACGGCAGGTGGGATTTTTATATCGTTCGGTTGTTAATTATTTCTTCTTTTCCAACAATTCCTATGGTCATTCCCAAGTGATTCCAGGGGCTGCCTCGGCAATTTACTTGTCTTGGGGGCGGAAGGTAACGGTGCCGGTTTCGGCGTCCATAGCATCGACGATGGCCAAAGATTCCAGGTGATAGCCCAGATTGCGGATGACACGGCCACCGATCTGGAAGCCCTTTTCCACAACGATGCCGCAGCCTTCCACAATGGCGCCGGCGCTTTCGACGATGGAGATCAGACCCTGCAGGGCGCAACCATTGGCCAGGAAGTCATCGATGATCAAGACATGCTCGCCTTCCTGGATGTACTTTTTGGAAACGATAACCCGGTTCTTATTCTTGTGGGTGAAGGACTCCACTTCCGCCACATACACATCACCGTCAATGTTGATGGACTGGGTCTTCTTGGCGAAAACCATAGGCACGCCCAGCTGGTGGGCTACGAAAATGGCCACAGCAATGCCGGATGCCTCAATGGTCAGCACCTTGGTGATGGGTTTGCCGGCAAAACGGCGCTTAAATTCCCGGCCGATTTCTTCCATCAGCTTGGTGTCCATCTGGTGGTTCAGGAAGCTATCCACCTTCAGCACATTACCGGGCTTGACGATACCGTCTTTTACGATTCTTTCTTCCAAAAAATTCATTGCAGCTACCTCCCAGCCAAAAGATCACCCGTAGTATAGCATATTTTTTCTGCCATGTCAGCAATTTTTTGACAAAAAAACCGTTTTTTTCTTTTTTTCAATTTACATATTCACCGGAAGATGCTACAATAAGCAATGTATCAAATCAAGAAAGAAAGAGGTTCTACTATGAAGAAGACATACCGACTGTCTGAAAAAGCCTTCCAGTTGAATGGTAAAATGCCCCTGAAGCAGGCAATTCCCCTGGGCCTGCAGCACGTTCTGGCTATGTTTGTCGGCAACCTGACCCCTCTGCTGATCATCACCGGTGCCTGCGGCATCGCCGGCGGCGAGTTTGCGGATCTGCAGCTGCATCTGCTGCAGAATGCCATGCTGGTGGCTGGTATCGTCACGCTGGTACAGCTGTTCTCCATCGGCCCCATCGGTGGCAATGTCCCCATTGTTATGGGTACATCCTCCGGCTTCATCGGTGTTTTTAACTCCGTAGCCGCAACCATGGGCGGCGGCGTCATTGCCTACGGCGCTATCATGGGCGCATCCATCATCGGCGGCCTGTTTGAAGGCGTTCTCGGTTTCTTCCTGAAGCCCCTGCGTAAGTTCTTCCCTGCTGTCGTTACCGGCACCGTGGTCATGTCCATTGGTCTGAGCCTGATCTCCGTTGGCATCAACTCCTTCGGCGGCGGCAACACTGCCAAAGACTTTGGCTCTATGGAAAACCTGCTGCTGGCCATCTTCGTGCTGGCAATGATTCTGTTCTTCAAGCATGGCACCAAGGGCTTCACCAGCTCTTCCTCCATCCTGCTGGGCATTATGTGCGGCTATGTCGCTGCATTCATCATGGGTCTGGTCCTGCCCACCACCGGTGTAACCGCCGACGGCGTGGAATACACCAAGGCATGGGTTCTGAACTGGGACAAGGTTGCAAAGGCTGCCTGGTTTGAAATCCCCAAGATCATGCCCGTCAAGCCCGTATTTGATCTGCGTGCAATTCTGCCCGTTATGATCATGTTCATCGTTACCGCTGTGGAAACTGTAGGTGACATCTCCGGTGTTATGGAAGGCGGCCTGGGCCGTGAAGCTACCGATAAGGAGCTGTCCGGCGGCGTCATCTGCGACGGTATCGGTTCTTCCTTCGCCGCCCTGTTCGGTGTTCTGCCCAACACTTCCTTCAGCCAGAACGTGGGCCTGGTTGCCATGACCAAGGTGGTCAAGCGTTTTGCCATCTCCACCGGCGCGATCTTGCTGATCCTGTGCGGTCTGTGCCCCAAGCTGGGTGCCCTGGTTTCCATCATGCCCCAGTGCGTGCTGGGCGGTGCTGGCGTTATGATGT
>JAZUBW010000080.1:0-13761 GCA_045638785.1 Faecousia sp. | reverse complement strand
GCCTTCATTTAATGTGGCGCCGTTTTCCATCTTGGTGATAAAAACAACGGCGAAATTTTTCTTGCATTTGGTACAAAGTTTGGGTTGCATAGGGTATCACTCCTTTCTGCGCATAAAACGCAGAAATAATGGGAAAGCAGGCGGCCTGTTAAGCAGGCCGCCGCTCATATCAAAGGACAGGCGTACATTCGAAGTTTTCAACGCCGTCATCGTACCACAGGTGGGTCATATACAGACCTCCGGGAGGTACAGTGGGGCCGGCAGCAGTACGGTTTCCGGATTCGAAAATTTCGGTTATCTCCTCCGGAGGGAATTTTCCCTCGGCAGCATAGACCACAGTGCCAGCCATGGCACGGGCCATATTATAGAGGAAACCGTTGGCGCAGACCCGCAGGTAGATCAGGTTGCCCTGCCGCTCCACATTGTAATAATATACAGTTCGGACCGTGGACTTGACATCGGTGCCAACGCTGCGGACAGCGGCAAAATCGTGGGTACCCACGAAGCGGTCGGCTGCGGCCTGCATCACCTTCTCGTCCAGGTGCTTGGGATAGAACCAGGCACGGTTGACATAGAAGGGATCACGGACACGGGAATTATAGATAATATAGGTATATTCCTTTTTGGCACAGGAACCGATGGCATTGAAGTCCTCATGGACCTCAAAAGCCTTTGTCACTACGATATCCGGCGGCAGATGGGTATTCAGCGCATAGGGCAGCCGGTCACAGGGAATGGTGGATGTAGTGCGGAAATTGGCCACATAGCACTTGGCGTGGACGCCCGCATCGGTACGGCCACAGCCAGTGACATGGACATCGTGGCCCACCACCATGGCGATGGCCTTCTCCATAGTCTCCTGGACGGTAGAGATATTCTTCTGCATCTGCCAGCCATGATAGGCAGTGCCTTCATAGGTCAGAAATAGGGCAATATTACGCATACACACCTCACAGGCCGAAGGAGGCCAGGGTGATTCCTGCGGCCAGCAGCACAGCACCAAGGAAGTAGGTCACATAGTCCCGGCGCATATACCGTAGCAGTTTCATCTTGGTACGGCCTTCACCACCCTGGTAGCAGCGGCACTCCATGGCAGTTGCCAGTTCGTCTGCTCGGCGGAAAGCACTGATGAACAGAGGCACCAGGATGGGGATCAGTGCACGGACACGCTCCATCAGTTTGCCGTTTTCAAAGTCAGCGCCACGGGCCTTCTGCGCGCACATGATCTTATCGGTCTCCTCAATGAGAGTGGGGATAAACCGCAGAGCAATACACATCATCATGCTCAGCTCATGCACCGGCACCTTGATGGCCTTTAAGGGATTCAGCAGAGATTCCAGGCCGTCGGTAAGGGCAATGGGCGAAGTGGTATAGGTCAGCAGGAAGGTGCCGGAGATCAGCATCAGAATGCGGACCACCATAAAGAGTGCCCTTTCGATGCCTTCCCAATAGATGGTAATTTTCCAGAATTGGACCAGCACCTTTTCACCGGTGGTGAAGAAAACATTGAGGATGCCGGTAAAGATCAAAATCACCACCAAGGGCTTCATGCCCCGGACGATGGACTTAACCGGAATCCGGGAAACGGCGATGCAGATGGCCAGGAACGCAAACATCAGCGCATAGCTGATCCAGCTTTTGGCCAAAAACAAAGCCACGATATAGACCACCAGCATCACAAGCTTTGTTCTGGGGTCTAACTTATGAACGACGGAATTGCCAGGAAAAAACTGGCCGAGGGTAATGTCTTTAAGCATGGGCATTTCCCTCCTTCAGCGCTTTGAGTGCTTCCACAGCCTGCTCCAGCGTATAGACCGGTTCAACAGGCAGACCCAGCGTCTGCAGGCGCATAAACACACGGGTCACTTCCGGAATATCCAGGCCCATTTCCTCCAGCTCCCAGGCACGAGTAAAGACCTCACTGGGCGTGCCGTCCATAGCGATATGGGAATCGCACAGCACCAGCAGACGATCCGTCAGCCGGGCCACATCGTTCATGGAATGGCTGACCATCATGATGGTTGCATTCTTGGCCTGGCGGTAGCTTTCGATATTGGCAAGGATCTCTTCCCTGCCAAAAGGATCAAGACCTGCAGTGGGCTCATCCAGGATCAGCACTTCAGGCTCCATGGCGATGACGCCTGCAATGGCCACACGGCGTTTCTGGCCGCCGGACAGATCAAAAGGAGACATTTCAAGCTGGTCTTCCCGCAGACCGACAAAGCCGGCAGCTTCACGGACCCGGCGGTCGATTTCCTTCTTATTAAGGCCCATATTTTTTGGACCGAAGGCAATATCCTTATAAACCGTTTCCTCAAAGAGCTGATATTCCGGGTACTGGAACACAAGGCCAACACGGAAACGAGCCTGGCGGGTCAGCTTCTTGTCGGACCAAATGTCCTTGCCGTCCAGCAGAACTTTTCCGGATGTGGGCTTCAGCAGACCGTTCAGATGCTGCATCAGGGTGGATTTACCGGAGCCGGTATGGCCGATGATGCCGATAAATTCGCCCCGTTCCACGGAAAAATTCATATTGTCCAGGGCCTTATGTTCAAAAGGCGTCCCGGCAGAATAGGTATGGGTCAAATTTTGAACTTGCAAAATTGGTGCCACTTTACTTCCTCCCGCGTCGTCAAGCCTTTACCTCCGCGTAAAGTGCCTGCGCGCATTTTTCTATATCCAGCTGATCCAGGGGCAGCTGAAATCCCTGCGCATTGAGCGCATGACAAAGTTCCACAGTTTCAGGAGCAGCCAGGCCGATCTCATGCAGCAGCTCCACCTGGGAGAACACCTGCTCCGGAGTACCGTCGGCCGCAACATTTCCCTTGTGCAGCACGACCACGCGCTGGGCCTGGGCCGCTTCGTCCATATGATGAGTAATGAGTACAACAGTAATGCCCTTTTCCTTGTTCAGCCGCTGGATGGTCTCCATGACTTCTCTGCGGCCTCTGGGGTCCAGCATGGCAGTGGGCTCGTCCAGGACGATGCACTTGGGCTCCATGGCGATGATGCCGGCAATGGCGATACGCTGCTTCTGACCGCCGGACAGAAGATGGGGCGCATGTTCACGATACTCGTACATGCCCACCTGCTTCAGCGCCAGTTCTACCCTCCTGCGGATCTCGGGGCTAGCCACACCCAAGTTTTCGGGGCCGAAGGCTACATCCTCCTCCACCACATTGGCAACGATCTGGTTGTCCGGGTTCTGGAACACCATGCCCACGTTACGGCGGACACGGATCAGCAGCTCCTCATCTGAGGTATCCAGGCCAAAGACATAGACCTTGCCGCCACTGGGCAGCAGAATGGAGTTAAAATGCTTGGCAAGGGTGGATTTTCCGCAGCCGTTGCCGCCTAAAACCGCCACAAAAGTACCTTCTTCGATTTGCAGACTCAGATCAGTAAATACGGCGACGCCGGGCGTGTCATCCACACCCGGGTACGCAAAGTTTAAATGTTCAACACGAATCGACAATGTAATCGCCTCCCGGTCAGGGCGTCCAGCGGCCGGTAGAACCGCAAGGCAGCATAATGCCGGTAGATTTTACCGGCAGACCCAGCTCGCCCACAGCCGTATGTCCACCGTGATTCTCGCCAAAGACGACATCAGATGCATAGCCAACAGCAGAGGGTGCAAGGCCCGTGGTATAGGAATTGATAATGACAAACAAGGGGTTATCCGTCAGAAGCTTTGCCGTTTCCAACAGGAAGGGATAGAAACTGGTTTCCATCTTCCAGATCTCTCCGCTGGGGCCACGGCCGTAGCTGGGCGGATCCATGATGATGCCGTCATATCGGCGGCCGCGGCGGATCTCGCGCTGGATAAACTTACCGCAGTCATCCACGATCCAGTGAATAGGCTTGTCAGCAAGGCCACTAGCTATTGCGTTTTCCTTGGCCCAGGCCACCATTCCCTTACTGGCATCCACGTGGTAAACCTCTGCACCGCCGGCAGCGGCAGCCAGAGTGGCACCGCCGGAGTAGGCAAACAGGTTCAGCACACGGACCGGCCGGCCGGCATTGGCGCACTTTTCCCGGATGAAGTCCCAGTTGGCAGCCTGCTCCGGGAAGACGCCGGTGTGCTTGAAGTTCATGGGTTTGACATTGAAGGTCAAGTAGTCCTTGTAGCGGATCTGCCACCGCTCCGGTAGGTCGTGATCGGTCCAGCGGCCACCACCGGTATTAGAACGCAAATAACGGGCGTCATACTGCTTCCAGCGGGGATCAACATGGGGCGTATTCCAAATCACCTGAGGATCTGGGCGGACGAGGATATACTTTCCCCACCGCTCCAGACGCTCACCGTCGGAGGTATCGAGCACCTCATAATCTTTCCATTCATCAGAAATCCAGATCATATTTTCTCCTTAATCTCCACTGATCTCCGGACCGGGTCCAGGACCGGGGCCGGGCTGGGGTATGGGGCCGGGATTGGGAACAGGATCCACGCCAGGTTCTTCACCGGGGCCGGGCTCCGGCTCCGGCTCGGGCTCGGGTTCAGGCTCCGGCGTACCGCCGTCGATCCAGGGATGGCTCAGCTTGTAGGCTTCCCAACTCTGCAGCGTATGCATCGTGCAGACCTTGTAAGGCACATTCAAGCCCTCATTAATATTACCCTTGATGCCAAAGAATGCAGTGGGTCTGCCGGCAGCATCCACCAGGTAAATATAGTCATTGCTGGTATACAGTTCGATCAGGCCCTTGCCTTTTGCCTGCAGAATTTCATCCAAACGCTCCTGGGTAATTTTCAGCAGTGCCTTCTCCTTAATAATGGCGGCACCCACATTGTGGAACAGGTGGCAATATTCATTGGCAACACCGTTACCGCTGCTGCAGTAATGGACGGAAACGTGCTTATCACAGAACTGGGTCGGTGCATCCTCGGGATATACCAGCACGGTTTCATAGCGCTTATTGCTGCTGCCGTTGGTACGGATATCGTTCTTGCAAGCTTCACTTGCCAGCTTGCCGGACTCCAGGCAGATGGTAACACTGACCATGGCATCGGCATCATACAGCGGAATAGTCTCCTTGCCCTGGTGGATCTGCAGCATGACCTTCTTCCACAGACGGATAGATGGGCTGACGGAGCTGCCATCCAAAACGATTTTCTCGGCATACTTAAAGCCGCACCAAACCGCTGCGGTATAATGGCCGGTATAGCCTGCAAAGTACAGGTCCATAGAATTCGAGGTAGTACCGGTCTTACCGGCAACATCCATGCCCAGCTCATTGTACATATCGGCTTTTGTACCGGTACCGCTGGAAATAACGCCGTCCAGGCAGTAGTTGATATAATTGATGGCCTTCTCACCAAGGACCTTAGCGTTGTACTGATCGTTCTTCAGAACCACTTCGCCGGCATCATCCAGCACCAAGGTAAAGGTACGGCCTTCACGGTAGACACCAGCGTTGGCAAAGGTGGCATAGGCGCTGGTAACATCACGGACCGTCAAACCGTCGGTCAGACCGCCCATGGCCAGAGCCGCAATACCCTTATCAGTCTGCACCTGGCCACTGCTGGTGATACGGTTATCCAGCAGGCCGCTGAGGCCCAGCTTATCCTTACCAAAGTTAAAGCTATACTGGGTACCCATCAGTTCCAGGGTGTTGGAAGAGGTAGTATTGTAGGAGTTGATGATGCCCTGCCAGACCGTTCTCTGCACCCGGTACTTTCTGTCCCAGTTGAGCGGATAAGGCCGCTTGCTGTCACCGGTATAGTACAGCGGCAGGTCCTCGATCAGAGTTGCGGGGGTAATGAGGCCGGCCTCGAAGGCAGGTGCATAAACAGTCAGGGGCTTAATGGAAGAGCCGATCTGCTTGCCGTCATCGGTTGCATGGCTGAAGGCATCGGGCACAGTCTTAATGCCCACATCACCGGCCATAGCGACAATGTCGCCGGTACGGTTATCCACGATGACGATGGCAGAATTCAACTGCTTGCTGTTCTTAACAGCGGGAATCTCGTCCAAATTGGTGTAAATCTTGTCCACAGCAGCCTGGACCTTTGCGTCATAGGTAGTGTAAATATGGTAGCCGGAACGGACGATCTGATTGACGTAGAAGGAACGGACATCTTTGTCCCAGTGGGTAACGCCGTCCCTCAGCGCCAGCTCCTTGGCAACATCCTCCAACACCGTATCTACGAACCAGGAGTAGACACCGGTGGAAGCATCGATGGTGATATCGATCTTCTGATTGCACTGCGGGCAGTAGTAAACGGTGCCCTTATCGGTCTGCTCGGCAATCAGATCTCGGACGGGGCCCTCATAGCCACAGCCGCCGGTAAGCTCATCATTTTCATCATAGGTGCCCTGGCAAGTGTTCCAACGGTCCTGCTCATCGATACCGTTCTTATACACCAACTCGTAGCCGTAGGCATCCAGGTACTCCTCATTGGTCAGCCATCCCTGGTAATACATCTGGGTCAGCACAACCTTCTGACGGTAACCGTTACGTCCGGCGCCGTCCATCTCCTGCTCCAGGCCGGGCAGAGAGTAAACCTTGGTGGAGTAAGGATCGTACATTGTGGGGTTATTGGTAATACCGATCAGAGCGGCCAGTTCTGCCGCATTCATATCCTGCAGTTCCTTGCCGAAGTAGAATTCTGCGGCACTCTTGACACCGTAGCACCGATTACCGAAGTAAACGGTGTTCATATAATACTCAATAACAACTTCCTTGTCATAAGTCTTTTCGAATTCCAAAGCACGGAAGATCTCCAGGATCTTACGTTGCACTGTCACATCGTCAGCAGTGGCATCATCCATCAGCAGGATGTTTTTCACAAGCTGCTGAGTCAGCGTGGAACCGCCAAATTGGGAGCCGCTGCCGAAGAACATATTGGCACAAGCCTTCACGGTGGTGATCCAGTCAACACCCTGGTGCTCATAGAAGCGCTTATCCTCAATGGCCACGGCGGCATGGATCAGCTCTTCGGGGATATCCTCATAAGCCACCCAACGGCGGTCCGTGGTGGTACTCAGCTTCTGCAGGATCTGAGGATTGCCGTTTTCATCGAAATAGTAGACATAAGATGTCTTTTCCAGGTCATAATTATCCAGATTGATCTGAGCGAGCGGAATGATATCATCCTGCAGATACTGGCCCAGCATCGAAACAAAGACAAAACCGCATACCACGCCGATCAGCAGCACCGTTGCCACAGCGGCACCGGCAATTTTCAGCACAGACAGCGTAATACGCCAAGCTCTATATAGGATCCGCAGGAAGAGATTCGGATGCCAATCCTGGCGTTCAGCTCTCCTGCGTCTTTCATTTTTTGCCATAAAGAAACCTCCATCATCGGGGCAAAATACCCAAAAAAGGGATCAACGGACGAACACGGCATAGTATCCGAGTATTCATCATAGGATTATAGCATACTTTCACGAAAAACGAAAGCCCCAATTTATGAATAATCATTAAAATCCCGGGCAATTTTTTGTGACCGGCACGGATAAAGACATCGCTATCGCATATATTATAATGTACACCAAAGCAAAATCTATGCCAACAGAGAGGAAAGAATATGAAAAAGAAGGCTCGCACCTGCCTGGCAAGGGTGCTTTTGCTGGGATTTTTGGTTGGATGCTACAACGGTAGGCTGGCCGTTTGGCAGGATGATGATCCACAGCCGGTGCGGGTATTCCCCTGCCCTGTTTATCTGCTGCCCAAGAAGGACCGGGATGCTCTGCAGAATGGGATCCGCATCGATGATATGCAGGATCTTCGTCATTTTGTGGAAAACTTCCTTTCGTAAGATTTTTGTCTTGATTTTATCTACGGAAAATAGTACAATAGAGACAAGAAAACTTGACAGGGAGGCATAAGACTATGTCTGAAGAATTTGGCTCTGACTTTATGACGATCGTTGACGAGGACGGCACCGAATATGAGCTGGAAATCCTCTCCACCCTGGAGTATAACGGTGCGACCTATCTTGCCGTTGTTCCTGCTGTGGATGTCGACGAGGAAGTGGATCTTGAGATCAATATCCTCAAGTCCGTGGAAGATGAGGACGGTGAGCCGGTCCTGTGCGCCATCGAAGACGAGCAGGAACTTGAAACTGTGTATCAGCTGATCATGGACTCCCTCTATGAGGAAGAAGATGAAGAAGACTAAGTAATAATGTAGTTTTTCCTGCTGGGTGCGTAATGTGTCCTTTTGGACCCACATTTTTGAATCGGGACGTTAGTTTCCTTCCTGGTTTGCAGACCTCCCGCCTACGCTTCGACGATAGGTGGATGTTGGGAGCAGTAAAGGGACGGAGCGGCAACCCACCTGCCAATTCGTGCAGGTCATAATTGGATGCATACGGCCAAAGCGGGTGCATGGGGAGTGATTTCACTCCCCATGTTTTTATTTATTTTGAGATGTTTCGGCAATTAAATTGAAAACTTTTCAAAATTTTGGGCATTTTCAAAAAATAATGCTTGCAACCGGAGGACAAATCGGTTATAATGGCCCGGTCTATGCGTGAACAAATATCTTCGCGAGACCATTTAGGACTAATTCGAGAGGAATTGATTACATGAGTGCATCCAATCAGAAAAAGATCCGCAAGGAAAAGGCTATGGCCTATATGTCCGAGCGGCAGCGCAAAGAAGCTGAGGAGCAGAAGAAGCTGAAGCGTTATACCATCACCTTCTGGGTCATCCTGGCTCTGTGCGTTTGTATCGTTCTGTCCACCGTCCTGACCAACCCCGTCAAGAACGTTGTGTACAAGAACACCACCGCCGTCACCATCGGCGAGCACAAGCTGAGCGCAACCGAAGTGAACTACTTCTATGTTGACGCCATCAACAGCTTCTGCAACCAGTACAGCTACTACCTGAGCTACATGCTGGACACCAAGAAGCCCCTGAGCGAGCAGGTCTACGACAAGGCTACCGGTCTGACTTGGGCCGATAACTTCCTGAACAGCGCTATTGAGAACATCAAGAGCACCTATCAGCTGTACGATCTGGCTATGAAGGACGGTTTCAAGCTGTCTGACAGCGAGAAGGCCAGCATCGAGACCGCTATGGCTAACCTGGACATCTACGCCACCTACTACCAGTACAACAACGCCAACGCTTACCTGCGTTCCGTCTATGGTAACGGTGCTACCGCCGAGAGCTACCGCGCTTACTATGAGGTCTGCGCCATCGCCAACGCCTACTACACCGCACACTCTGAGTCCCTGGAGTATGACGATGCTGCACTGCGTGCATACGAGGCTGACAAGATGGAGCAGTATAACTCCTACACCTTCGCTTACTACTACTTCCAGGCCGACAAGTTCCTGGAAGGCGGCACCAAGGGTACTGATGGCAAGACCACCTATTCCGACGCCGAGAAGGAAGCTGCTGTGAAGAAGGCTGAGGAGCTGGCTAACAAGCTGCTGGAGGGTGAGTATGCAGATCTGGATGCCTTCGACGAGGCCATCAACGAGCTGCTGACTCAGCACTTCGCCAAGAACGAAACCACCAAGGACGAGACCAACAAGGACGAAACCACCAAGGGTGATGCCAAGACTACCGGCGACGAGAGCATGAGCGGCGAGAACACCGGCGATGAGAACACCGGCGATGAGAACACCGACGAGGATAACAAGGAAGACGAGAAGGAAGATCCCAAGAAGCCTCTGAAGTACGTCTCCACCAAGCAGGACGACATCCTGTACTCCAAGGTCAACACCCTGTTCATCGACTGGCTGATTGGCAAGGAAAAGTCTGACGATGAGGGCGAGGACAAGGACGAAGATAAGGAAGAGAACCTGGTCGTTCGTCAGATGGGCGATCTGACCATCATCGTTAACGAGACCAAGTCCGGTGAGAAGACCACCATCAACGGCTACTATGTTCTGCGTTTCGGCAGCGTCAGCGACAACACCATCAGCCTGAAGGACGTCCGTCACATCCTGATCTCCTTCGAGGGCGGCAAGAAGGACGCCAACGGCAACGTCACCTACTCCGATGCCGAGAAGAAGGCTGCCAAGGCTAAGGCTGAGAAGCTGCTGGAGGAGTTCAAGACCACCGACATGACCGAGGAGAAGTTCGCTGAGCTGGCCAAGAAGAACACCGGCGATACCGGCTCCAGGGAAAATGGCGGTCTGTACGAGGATATCTATCCCGGCCAGATGGTCACCAACTTCAATGACTGGTGCTTCGACGAGGCCCGTAAGACCGGCGATGTCGGCATTGTCGAGTCCGAGTACGGCTACCACATTATGTACTTCGTTGGCAACAGCGAGACCAACTACCGCGACTTCATGGTCGAGAATGATCTCCGCGCTGACGAGCTGACCAAGTGGATGGAAGATCTGGTCAAGGCCGCTGATTTGAAGGCCAAGAACCTGAAGTACGTCAACAAGGACATGGTCCTGAGCGCCAACTAATTTCTGAATAAGAACCGCCTCCTGTGGTACAATCTCCACAGGAGGCGATTTTTATGCTTAAATCCCACTGGAAAACTATAATTGCGGGCACTCTGACCGGAATCGTCAATGGATTGTTTGGCGCCGGCGGCGGCATGATCCTGGTGCCCCTGCTGCGCAAAGGTGCAGGACTGTCGGACGCAGAGGTCTTCCCGGCCTCCATCAGCATTATGCTGCCCATTTGTCTGATTTCTCTGACCGTTTATTCCATACAGGATCCCCTGCCCTGGTCCGCAGCACTTCCCTATTTGATAGGCAGCGCATTGGGAGGCACCGTTGCAGGAATTTGGGGTAAGAATGTTCCTGTTAAGTGGCTGCATCGCATCCTGGGACTGCTGATCTTGTGGGGAGGTATCCGGTATTTATGGTAGGATCACTTTTTGTTGCCGTGCTGATTGGGTCTGTACTGGGTGTGCTTTCGGGACTTGGTACCGGTGGTGGGAGTCTGCTGATCCTTTGGCTGACTCTGGTGCAACATGTGCCCGGCGAGCAGGCAAAGGTGATGAATTTGCTGTTCTTCCTGCCATCGGCAGTGATTGCATGCCTGTTCCGCTGGAAGCAAGGACAGCTGAATATAAAAAAATTGCTGCCTGCGATCATTGCAGGCAGCATCACGGCGGCAGTATTTGCATGGTTTGGCAGCGTATGGGACACAGAGGCTCTGAAAAAGTCATTCGGCGGCCTGCTGATCTTCACCGGTATCCGGGAGCTGCTATACCGGCCGAAGGATGGTAGGTAACAGATTACCGTACTCTGATAGAGTTCAGATAACCCTCCAAAATGAGAGAAGCGGCCACGGCATCAACGGTATTCTTCCGCTTCTGGCCATGGTAGTTGTGCTGGGAAAGAATGTTATGGGCCTCTACGGTGGTACGGCGTTCGTCCCACATAACGATCTCCAGGCCCGTTGCTTCGCCTAATTTGCAAGCAAATTCCCGGCACAGCTCCGCTCTGGGGCCTTCCGTGCCGTCCATATTTCTGGGAAGGCCCACCACAATCTTCCCTACCTCATTTTCTTTTGAGATCCGCACAATATCTGCCAGGGCCTTCTCCTGGTTGCGGCTGGGCACCACGGTGGTGGAGCCAACGATGGTACAAAGCAGATCGGACAGAGCAACGCCGGTTCTGGCATCGCCGTAATCGATTCCCATAATTCTCTTCATAATGTTTCCATTCCTTTCAGATTTTGAAAACATTATACCTTACAGATTGCAAATTTGCAATCCATAATTAACGGTTCAGGATCCAAACGCCGGCATTCAGGTACAGTGCAAAGGTCAGCCACAGCAGATACGGGATCTGCAGCCATCCGGCTAGCGGCACTACCTTTCGCATTTGCTGGATCATGGCCAACACCATCACCCACAACAGCAGAAGCCAGAGCAGCGCAAATCCGTAAGCCTGCAAGTTGAAGAAATAAAGTGGCCAAAAGAAATTTACTACCAGCTGAGCCACCATCAGATTCAAGGATTTTCTGCGTGCCGGAGAATCCTCTTCCTGGGCCACCAGGCCGGCGCTGATGCCCATGAGGACATACAGAACGGTCCACACTACAGGAAACAGCCACATCGGCGGTGAAAGTGGTGGCTGCTGGGCAGTCTGTTCGTACAGTTTCATGCCGGAACGGCTAAACAGCCCAGCCAAAGCGCCAACAGAAACGGCAATCAACACCCACATAAGAATGTTTTTCCAATGTTTCTTCATCATAAATACATCACCATTTTGAGTGTATGCAGGCTGTGGATAAAGAATGCAGGGAATAAGTTGGGAAATATCCAGTCGGTCTGCAAAAATTCCCAGAAAATAGCGAAAAAAGTTATTGACAATCCACTCCCACTGTGTTAGAATGTCTTTACCTGTGAAAAGGGCTATTTTTTTGCGGCCATTTTTCAGCTCCGGAGCGGTTTCGTAGTTAACCGCTGTCTAAATTTTTCTAGCCGGAGTGATACAGGGAGGCAATATTTAAGGAGGTGCCGATATGCGCGTTAAAGTCACTATGAGATGCTCCGAGTGCAAGCAGAGAAACTACAACACCATGAAGAACAAGAAGAACGACCCTGACCGTCTCGAGATGAAGAAGTACTGCAGATTCTGCAGAAAGCACACCACTCATAACGAGACCAAGTAAGGAGGCCCCAAAAATGGCAGAAGCTAAGAAGGAAAACTGGTTCAAGAGAACCTGGGGCGGTATTTGCAGATACTTCCGTGAGCTCAAGAGCGAGCTGAAGAAGGTTGTCTGGCCCACCCCCAAGCAGGTGCTGAAGAACTGCCTGATCGTCTGCGCATGTGTTCTGTGCGTGGGTGTGTTCATTTGGCTGTTCGACTTTGTAGCCGAGATCGTTATCGTTAAGGGCCTGATTGGTCTGTTAAGCTAAGGTATTCGGCTATGGCAGAAACTGCAAAGTGGTATGTTGTTCATACCTACTCCGGTTATGAAAACACTGTAAAGGCTACCATCGAAAAGACCATCGAGTCCCGCGGTCTGCAGGATCAGATTCTGGCCATTTCCATTCCTGTGGAAGAGGTCACCGAGATCACTGAGTCCGGCCAGAGCAAGACTTACGAGCGTAAGGTCTACCCCGGCTATGTGCTGGTGAAGATGGTTTACAGTGATGACACTTGGCACGTTATTCGGAATGTCCGCGGCGTAACCGGCTTCGTGGGCACATCCAGCAACGACCCCACTCCCCTGACCGAAGATGAAGTTTACGCCATGGGCGTTGAGAAGAAGGAGATCATCGTCAACTACGCTGTGGGCGATACCATCCGCATCCTCGACGGTCCTCTGTCCGGCTTCACCGGCAAGGTGGAAGAAATTGAGGTCGACAAGAACCGCGTCAGCGTGGTCGTTTCCATGTTCGGTCGCGAGACCTCCGTCGATTTTGAACTCGACATGGTTGAGGTCGTTTCCCAGTAAACGCATCGGGCTGAACTTTCAGCCGTTACGTGGGAGGGGTTAAAACCCCGAAACTATGCGTTACCAGCGCATCCACACCACATTACATTCAGGAGGTGCTTATCATGGCACAGAA
The DNA here is from genome assembly GCA_045638785.1 of Faecousia sp. Taxonomy (GTDB): domain Bacteria; phylum Bacillota; class Clostridia; order Oscillospirales; family Oscillospiraceae; genus Faecousia. Next base: position 309 of record JAZUBW010000080.1, on the reverse strand, counting down.
AGTCACTGGTATTATCAAACTTCAGATCAACGCCGCTAAGGCTACCGCTTCTCCCCCTGTCGGCCCCGCTCTGGGTCAGCACGGCGTTAACATCGCTGCCTTCATCAAGGAGTTTAACGCTCGTACCCAGGCTATGGAAGGCTACAAGATCCCCGTAGTCATCACCGTCTACGCCGACCGCAGCTTTACCTTCATCACCAAGACCCCCCCTACCCCCCTGCTGATCGAGAAGGCTATCGGCCTGCAGAAGGGCTCCGGTGTCCCCAACAAGCAGAAGGTTGGCACCATCACCCGCGCTCAGATCACTGA
>JAZUBW010000079.1:0-28746 GCA_045638785.1 Faecousia sp. | reverse complement strand
TTGAGTATGCTCACGATCACGGCGTTGTTGTTGAAGCTGAGCTGGGCAGCCTGGCCGGCATCGAGGACGAGGTCAATGTCTCCGCTGAGGCTGCTTCCTACACCCGTCCCGAGGAAGTCGAAGAGTTCGTAACCCGTACCGGTTGTGACTCCCTGGCTATCGCCATCGGCACCTCCCACGGCGCTTACAAGTTCACCCCCGAGCAGTGCACCGTCAACGAGCAGGGCATCCTGGTTCCTCCCGCACTGCGTTTCGATGTGCTGGAAGAGATCACCAAGAAGCTGCCCGGCTTCCCCATCGTTCTGCACGGCTCTTCCTCCGTTCCCCAGAACTATGTTGCCATGGTCAACGCCAACGGCGGCAAGATGCCCAACGCCATCGGCGTGCCCGAGGAGCAGCTGCGTAAGGCTGCCGGTCTGAGCGTGTGCAAGATCAACATCGACTCCGACCTGCGCCTGGCCATGACCGGCACCATCCGCCAGTTCATGAACGAGAACCCCAGCAAGTTCGACCCCCGCGAGTACCTGAAGCCCGCCCGTGCCAACATCAAGGAGATGGTCCGCCACAAGCTGATCAACGTCCTGGGCTGCGCCGGCAAGGCCTGATTCCCTACCCCATAAAAATGCGGACTCCCTCACCCGAGGGAGTCCGTTTTCAATGTCAAGTTGGGGTTTCCCGCTCCGTACATATCGTAGGGCGGGGGCTTTCTCCCGCCGGGCATTTTGTTCGCAAAATGTCATCGCCGCAGGCGATAAACAAATGATTTCCTTCAAAAAATCCGAAAATATACCATTTTCGGCGGCGGGACCAAAACCCCGCCCTACAATACAACCGCAAAGTACACGTAAATTTGAATTTTTCCGCAAAAATGGGAAACTATTTGACATTTCTCCCAAAAACATGTATAGTATTCGGGTATGTCAATTGCAAAGGAGAAACCTTATGTCTAAGATTTTTAAGCGGTTTGCTGCGGTACTGCTGGTACTGACCATGGTACTGCCCCTGGCAGCCTGCAAAAAGGAAGATACCATCACCGCCCAGCAGGTGCAGAACACCCAGGCCATCTCCGTGGGCCAGCACACGCTGTCCGCCGTGATGCTCAACTATTTCTACATGGACGCCGTCACCGACTGGTACGGCATCTACGGCACCAGCATGGGCCTGGATCTTTCCAAACCTCTGGATCAGCAGGTCATCAACGAAACCACCGGCAAAACCTGGGCCGACAGCTTCCTGGAGATGGCTATGGATAACATTCAGAGCACCTATGCCCTGTACGATCTGGCCATGGCTGAGAACTTCACCCTCAGCAAGGACGCACAGAAGGAACTGGACATGGTGGTGACTGATCTGGAAGAACTGATCAAGTACTACACCAAACTCTACAGCGACAACGGCCAGACCTACCCCTACACCGATGCCACCAACTATTTGGAATCTGTCTACGGTCTGGGCTCCAACCCGGAAAACTACAAGGAATACAACCGGGTGTGCACCATCGCCAATGCCTATTACGAAGCTTACGGAAAATCCCTGTCCTACACCGGCCTGCAGCTGCGGGAATACGAAAAGGACAAGATGGCCCACTACAATTCCTACTCCTTCTCCGTCTACTATCTGAACATTTCCGATTTTGACAGCGCTGAGGATGCCAAGGCCGTCGCTGACCAGCTGGCTGCCGGCAGCTATGCCGACAAGGCCGCCTTCGACGAGGCCATCAAGGCCCTGCCCATGAACGCCGATGTCAAAAGGCCTGACGTTTCCGACGGCTACCGCGACGTCCTCTACAGTCAGATCACCAACGATTATGTGCAGTGGCTGGCAGATGAGGCCCGCAAGAGCGGCGACATGACCGTTGTCGCCCGCACTTCCAGCGACAAGGCCAACACCTACGGCTACTATGTGGTGCGGTTTGAAAGTGTCAACAACAACAAGTTCCTGACCCCCAGCATCCGTCACGTGTTCATCGCCTTCCAGGACGGCATTCTCAACACCAACACCGGCGAGACCACTTATTCCGAAAAGGCCAAGGCTGAAGCCAAGCTCAAGGCAGAAACCCTGCTGATGGAGTACCGCACCGGCACCATGAACGAGATGCGCTTTGCCGACATCGCCACCAACCATTCCGATGAGATCGACGCTCCCGAGGGCGGCCTGTACGAAACTCTGCTGCCCGGCATGCTGGCCTACGCCGTGGAGTCCTGGAGCTGCGACCCTGTCCGCAAGCCCGGCGACACTACCCTGGTGGAAAGCGAAAAGGGATGGCACCTGATCTACTTCGTCAAGCCCTCTATGACCACCTACCGTGATCAGCTCCTGACCGAAGATCTCCGGGCCGCAGATGTGGAAGCCTGGTACAAGGCCCTGGTGGAAGCCACCAAGGCAGAGCTTCTGGATGCTACCTACGTCAACCGCAGCCTGGTTCTGCTGAAGTAAATCCTCACCTGCCCTCTCCGGAGGGCAGGTTTTTTACCTTTTGTCTCTCTCCAAAAAATAAGTGTTGACAAACGGCAGACACTTTGCTATAATGTCGACAATTCTTCAAGCAAAAGGCAGCGAAGGGAAGAGTAAGCTTTCAGGCACCGTACAGAGAGCCCCGGTTGGTGTGATGGGGTACGGAAGAAGGAGCCGAACATGGTCCCGGAGCCGCACAGGCGATAGGTAGTCTGTGACGGGTGCGCCCGTTAACGCGCAGGCGTGTGTTGGCACGCCCCGAGGCTTCCATGGCGACATGGCAGCGAATCAAGGTGGTAACACGGTTTTGATAGCCGTCCTTGTGTGTTTACACAGGGACGGCGTTTTTTATTTGAGGTGAATTGTTATGGCCGACATTATTCAAATTGAAAATTTGTCTAAAACCTTCGGCTCCGGCCAAGACCGAGTCGCAGCCCTGCAGGATGTATCCCTTTCCATCCGCAGCGGCGAAATCTTCGGCATCATCGGCCTGTCCGGCGCCGGTAAAAGCACCCTGGTGCGGTGCATCAATCTGCTGGAGCGGCCGGAAGCCGGTCGGATCCTCTTCCGAGGCAACGACCTGCTGGGTCTGAACGAAAAGGCGCTGCGGCTGCAGCGACGAAAGATCGCCATGATCTTCCAAGGCTTCAACCTGCTGGAGCAGCGCACAGCGCTGGACAACATTTGCTTCCCCCTGGAACTGGCCGGTGTCAGCAAGCGGGAGGCCCGGCGCAGGGCAGCCCAGCTACTGCAGACCGTGGGCCTGCCGGATAAGGCAAACGCCTACCCCTCCCAGCTCTCCGGCGGCCAAAAGCAGCGCATCGCCATCGCCCGGGCCCTGGCCTCGGATCCGGAGGTGCTGCTGTGCGACGAGGCCACCTCAGCCCTGGATCCCAAGACCACCGAGAGCATCCTTTCCCTGCTGCAGCAAATCAACAAAGAGCGAGGCATCACCGTGATCCTCATCACCCACCAAATGTCCGTCATCGAGCAGATCTGCCACCGGGTGGCTATCCTCGATCACGGCACCGTGGCCGAAACCGGCACGGTGGAGGATGTATTTTCCAACCCCAAGTCCCCTGCCGGCCGCCGACTGGTCAGCCCCGACAAGGCCCTGCCCCTGTCCCACTGGGACGGCCCGGTGGCAAGACTTGCCTTCAACGGCTCCATGGTGGAAGAGCCGGTCATCGCATCGCTGGCAGCAAAGGAGCAGATTTTGGCCAGCATTTTGGGTGCCGACACCCGGAATGTGGACGGCAAAATTTTCGGCACCATGCTGATCTCCCTGCCGGAGGATGAAGCCGGCAAGGAAAGAACATTACGATTCCTGAACGCCTACCAGGGCGTCACAGCAGAGGAGGTGGATAACCGTGCTTGAGCAACTCACAGCCTTTTTGGAAAATTTGGGCTTCACCAAGGTCGATGCGCAGCTGCAGTACCTGCTGAACCCGCAAAACCTTTCCACAGCCATTTGGGAAACCCTGTATGCGCCCCTTTTGGCGGCCCTGTTTGCTTATGTCATCGGCATGCCCCTGGGCATCCTGCTGGTAACCGGTGCTTCCGACGGCATCCGCCCCATTCCCAAATGGGTCATGAACCTCATCAACACCCTCATCAACCTTCTGCGGTCCATCCCCTTCCTGATTTTGATGGTGCTGGTATTCCCCCTGAGCCGCCTGATCCTGGGCACCGCCATCGGCACCACCGCCACCATCGTCCCTCTGACGGCGGCCGCCTTCCCCTATGTGGCAAGACTGGTGGAATCCAGCCTCCGGGAAGTGGATCGGGGCGTTGTGGAAGCGGCTCAATCCATGGGTTGTTCGACCCTGCAGATCATCACCAAGGTGATGCTGCCGGAGTGCCGGCCCAGCCTCATCGGCGGCGCCACCAACGCATCCATCACCATCCTGGGCTACGGGGCCATGGCCGGCGCCATTGGCGGCGGCGGTTTGGGTGCCATCGCCCTGATGCGTGGTTATTCCCGCAATCAAACCTTAGTTTTATACGTAGCCGTGCTTCTGCTGGTCATTATGGTGCAGATCCTGCAGACCATCGGCAGCAAGCTGGCTGTCCGCTGTGACAAACGAATTTCTCACAAATAAGAAAGGAATTTTACTATGAAAAAGATCATTGCTGTTATCTTGGCCCTGACCCTGTCCCTGTCCCTCTTTGGTTGCAACAAGCCCGCCGATGACAAGGTCATCAAGGTCGGCGCTACCCCCGCTCCTCACGCCGAGATTTTGGAAGTCATCAAGGAAGTCCTGGCCGCCGAAGGCTGGACCCTGGAAATCGTGGAATTTAACGACTACGTGCTGCCCAACAAGTCCCTGGAAGAAGGCGAACTGGACGCCAATTACTTCCAGCATGTGCTGTATCTGAACCAGTTTAACGACGAATACGGCACCCATCTGGTCAATGCCGGTGGCATCCACTATGAGCCTTTCGGTATCTACGCCGGCAAGTGCGGCTCCCTGGCCAACCTGCCCGATGGTGCCAAGATCGGCGTGCCCAACGATGCCACTAACGAAGCCCGTGCCCTGCTGCTGCTGGAGCAGGAAGGCCTGATCAAGCTGAAGGAAGGCGTGGGTCTGGCCGCCACCAAGGATGACATCGTGGAAAATCCCCGTGGCTTTGAGATCGTGGAGACCAACGCTGAGCTGCTGACCGCCACGCTGAAGGACGTGGACATCGCTGTCATCAACGGCAACTACGCCATCGACGCCGGTCTGAAGGTGTCCGAGGCCCTGGCCATCGAAGCCGCCGACGGTGCCGCCACCGAGTATTACCAGAATGTCATCGCCGTCAAGGAAGGCAACGAAAATGCTGAAAAGATCCAGGCTCTGCTGAAGGCTCTGAAGTCTGATGCCGTGAAGGAATACATCCTGAAGACCTACAACGGCGCCGTAGTCCCGCTGTTCTAATAGATAAGTTTTTTCCTACCCTGCGAAATTTAGAACAAAAGAAGACAGGAGCGCCGGAATGGCTCTCCTGTCTTTTGTTATTTCAGTTTGGCTTGCAGCACACCCAGGGCGGCAGTTTTGAAATCCTCCACCGTTTTTTCCCGCCAGGCGGTTTCCGTGGCGTAGAACAGCTCCAGATAGTTCTGCTCCACGATTTCAGCGGAAATGGCATTGTCCGTGGGATACCAGTGGTTGCGGTTTTCATCCACCGTATACTTCAGACTCAAAATGGTATCGAAGAAATCGTCGCCGATGGTGCCGAACTCAAAGCAGGTAGAGAACAGTGCCGTATCGCTTGCCTTCTGCTGATGCAGGCGGTAGAAGAAATCGGTGGTGTCGCCGGTGGTGGCGTAGAAGGCCTCGCTGTCGTGGGCGATGATATAGTCATAGCCAAACGCTTCCCGGGATTCAGCCTCCGTCATGGTCTCAAACACAGAGTTGAAGATGACCATATTGTATCGGGGGCCATAACCGGAATGGATGTCAATATGGACGATGTTGGCGTATGGGCTGTCCAGGCACTGGCCGAACACATCTTTCAGGAACACGGTGGAAGCCTGGTCCTCGGTGCCGCCGTAGTAGACGCCCTGGGGGTATTCGTACTGGCCCGTCAGCAGGGCATCGGAAATGGTGTCGGCACCGTCGGGGATGGCGGTCTTGCCCAGGCTCAGATAGAAGCCCACCTCGTGCCACAGGGCATTGCCGATCTTGCCGGTGGGGCCCAGGAATTTGTCCACCTTGGGATATTCCTTGTTGGAGGAAAGATCGAAATCGCTCCAATCCAGGATGAAATTGCGGTTTAAGTCCACATTGTTCTCGTTATAACGGCGCATATATTTCATTCCGTAGGGATTCACATTGGCCACCACCAGGATACCGGTGGTTTCCCGGTCCAGGGTGGGATAGACCTCCCGGAAGAACACATCCAGCATCACCGAGCCGATATAGCCCTCGATACCGTGGACACCGGTGGTCAGCACGACGAGATTCCGCTTTTCTGCCGCACTGGGCAGGTAGAAGCTGTCGATATACAGGCCATCCTTTTCGTCGATAGCGTAGCTGTAAGCCTCGGCACCCAGGTCTGCGGACAGTTCCTGCAGATGGCTGCGGACGCTGTCATAATCCGTCAAAAAGGCCTCTTTGTAGGCATAATTGTCCGCAGGCTCCGGCTGGCGAACACAGTGCAGAATAATGTGAGGGCCAATGGCCGTGGCCAGGACCACCAGCGCCGCCAAAATGGCAACGATCCATAACAGTTTCTTTTTCATAGGATAAAACCTCCTTTTGCGGGATTATAGCATAAATTTCTCCGTCATGCAACGGGCAAGCCTCCCTTACCCAGGAGAAAACAAAAAAATCGCTGCCGGTGTCGGCAGCGATTTTTTGTCGGATCAATTAGTACTGGGTGGGCTCCACGTGCCAGATTTCCTTGGCGTACTGACGGATGGTACGGTCAGAGGAGAACTTGGCGGAGCTGGCGATATTGACCATGCACTTTCTGCCGAAAGCCAGGCGGTCCTTGTAGTCCCGGTTGGCCTGCAGCTTCTTCTCCATGTAGGAAGCGTAGTCCAGCAGCACGAAGTAATGGTCAGCCTTGTGCCAGTGGGTGCCGTCCAGCAGGGCGTGGAACAGTTCCTTCTGAGCATCGTCGGTAGGCACAGTGCCGTCGACTAGGGTGTTGATGGCCTTGCGCAGACGATCGTTGATGTCGTAGATGCTACGGGCATTGTAGCTATCACGCATAGCGTTGATCTGCTCGACAGTATGGCCGAAGATATACTCGTTCCCGGGGCCGGCCTCCTGGGCAATCTCCACGTTGGCACCGTCCAGGGTGCCCAGGGTCACTGCGCCGTTGAGCATCAGCTTCATGTTGCCGGTACCGGAAGCCTCGGTACCTGCAGGAGAGATCTGCTCGGAAATATCGGCAGCGGGGATGATATGCTCGGCATAGGAGCAGTTATAGTTCTGAACAAAGACCACCTTCAGCTTGTCTGCTACATCGGGGTCATTGTTGATGAGGCGGGCGATGCGGTTGATATAGCGGATGACAGCCTTGGCACGGGCATAGCCGGGTGCAGACTTGGCACCGAAGAGGTAAACGGTGGGGGTAAAGTCCTTCAGGCTGCCGTCCTTCAGGCGGAAGTAGATATCCACAATGGACAGGGCATTCATCAGCTGACGCTTATACTCATGGGCACGCTTGACCTGCACATCGAAGATGAAGTCGGGGTTCAGACGAATGTCCTCGCGCTCGTGCAGCACCTTGCACAGCTGCTCCTTCTTCTGGCGCTTGACCTTGTTGAACTGCAGCACCATATCATCGTCGATCATGGCCTTCAGGTTATTCAGGCGGTCCAAATCGGACAGGAAGTTGCCGCCGATGCGGTACTTGATGAGCTGGGTCAACTCAGGGTTGCACAGGCCCAGCCAGCGGCGGGGGGTCACACCATTGGTCTTGTTCTGGAAACGCTCGGGGAAGGCAGCATACCACCCCTTGAAGCAGTCATCCTTCAGGATCTGGGAGTGGATCTCGGCAACGCCGTTGACATAGCTGCCAACATAGACGCTGAGGTTTGCCATGTGGGCGGCATTATCCTTGACGATAAACAGACCGGGATGCTCCCGCTTCAGCTTCTCATCGATGCGGACGATGATGTCGGCGATTTCCGGCACCACGCTTCTGAGCAGATCCAGGTTCCACTTCTCCAGCGCCTCGCTCATAACCGTGTGGTTGGTGTAAGAGAAGGTCTTCTGTGCCACCTCGAAGGCCTGGTCGAAGCCCATGCCCTCGGTCATCAGCAGACGGATCAGCTCGGGGATGGACATGGCGGGGTGGGTATCATTCAGCTGCACAGCATAGAACTCATGGAAATGGCTCAGATCAGTGCCGTGATCCTGCTTATAGAAGCGCATGACGTCCTGCAAGGAAGCAGAAGACAGCACATACTGCTGCTTGATGCGCAGGCGCTTGCCTTCCCAGGTGGAGTCGTTGGGATACAGAACACGGGTGATATCCTCAGCCTTGTTCTTCTGCTGCAGCGCACGCAGATAGTCCTGGTCGTTGAAGGCATTGAAGTCCAGCTCTTCCTCGGCCTCGCACTGCCACAGACGCAGGGTGTTGATATTCTGGGTGCCGTAACCGATGACAGGCACATCGTAGGGAACGGCCAGCACGGTGTGGTCAGCGAACTTGACCTTCACAGTGTGGTTGTAGCGGCGATAGGACCAGGGATCGCCGAACTTGGTCCAGTCATCGGCATTTTCCTTCTGGTTGCTGGCCTCGTCGAAGCTCTGCTTGAACAGGCCGAACTTATAGCGCAGGCCGTAACCGGACAGGGGGATATTGGTGGAAGCGGCGGAGTCCAGGAAGCAGGCAGCCAAACGGCCCAGACCGCCGTTGCCCAGAGCGGCATCCTCGATTTCTTCCAGGCAAGCCAGGTCCACACCACGGTCGGCAAACAGCTGCTTCATTTCGTCCAGGATACCCAGGTTGTACAGGTTGGAGTACACCAGGCGGCCGATCAGGTACTCAGCGGAAATGTAGTAAGCCTTCCGCTGATGGGCACGGCGCTGGCGGGACTCGCTCCAGTTGTCGGAGATGGCCATCATCACAGCCTGGCTCAGGGATTCGTGCAGAGCCTGGGGGGTGGCATCCTTCAGGGTGGTATCGTGGGCGTACTTCAGGCGGGCTTCCGTCCACTTGAGAATGTTCAGACAGTTGTATTTCATATGTTTCTCCTCTTATTTGCTGCCGCGGCCGTAGAGAACGGACATGCGGCGGATCTTTTGCGCCAGTTTTTCGTTGGTCTTGCCGGGCATCATACGCCAGGTCCAGTTATCGCTGCTCTGGGTGCCGGGGAAGTTCATGCGGGCTTCTCCGCCCAGGCCCAGGTAATCCTGCATCTGCACGATGCACAGGTCGGATACGGAGGCCAGCGCAGTGCGGATCACGCCCCAGACCAGGCCCTCTTTCTTGTTGAGCGCCATATACTCGGTGGCATATTCCACAGCTTCGGGGGATGCGGTGTCGAACCACTGCTGCATGGTCATGTTGTCATGGGTGCCGGTGTAGCAGACGGAATTAACGGGATAGGTGTGGGGCAGATAATCGGAAGGCTCCCGGGAATCAAACGCAAACTCCAGCACCTTCATACCGGGCAGGCCGCTGCCATCCCGCAGATCAAGCACCTCCTGGGTCAGGAAGCCCAGATCCTCCGCGATCAGCTTCAGCTCCGGCAGGTTCTTCTGAATCGCCTTGATAAAGGGCATATCGGGGCCCTTCACCCACTGGCCGCCACGGGCGGTGGCATCGCCGTAAGGCACGGACCAGTAAGCCTCAAAGCCACGGAAATGGTCAAAACGCACCACATCGTAGCGCTGACCGGCAGCAGCCAGGCGGCGAATCCACCAGGCAAAGCCGCTCTTCTTCATCACATCCCAGCGGTACAGGGGGTTGCCCCAAAGCTGGCCGTCCTCAGAGAAATAATCCGGGGGGCAGCCGGCCACCGCCGTGGGGGTCAGGTTCTCATCCAGCTGGAACATCGCCGGATCGCACCAAACTTCCACGGAATCATAGGGCACATAGATCGGCACATCGCCGATGATCTGAACGCCGTTTTCGTGGGCATAGTCCCGCAGGGCATTCCACTGCTTGTCAAACAGGTACTGAACGAAGCAGTAGAACTGGATCTGTTCTGCCAACTCACAGAAAGAAGCAGAAACCGCCTTCCGCTTACGGAACTTCAGGCCGTCCTCCCACTGATACCAGGGCTTGCCTTCAAACTTTTCCTTCAGCGCCATGAAATGGGCAAAGGCGGGCAGCCAGCCGTCATTCCTGGCACGGAACTTGGCAAAGGACTCGTCGGTATCCACATACCGGGCAAAGGCTTTGCGGAGCACCGCCATGCGGTTGTTATATAAAATGCCGAAGTCCACCCGGTCTTCCCGGTTGTTCCAGGTGATGGCCGTCAGTTCTGCCTTTTTCAGCAGGCCTTCCTTCACCAGCTGATCCAGGTCGATAAGATACGGATTGCCGGCATAAGTCGAGCAGGACTGGTAGGGGGAATCGCCGTAACCAGTAGGGGTCAGAGGCAGGATCTGCCAGTGGGTCTGGCCGGCCTGCTTCAAAAAATCCACAAAACGGTAGGCTTCCTTGCCCATCGTGCCCACGCCATAAGGACCGGGCAGCGAGGTAATATGCATCAAAATGCCGCTTTCGCGCATAAAAAACTCCTTTTTCCTTTCTTTGGGCAGCGGTAAATGCCTACACGATGCCCAATCATACAGGATAAAGCATAGTATGCTTTCCTTCATTTGTCAAGCAAAACCAAAGCAAGGAAAAAATTTTTGTGTGTTTTCGCAAATTTTCCAAAAATATACCCGTTTTTTTGCACAAATAACCATTCAATCCGTTTCTCTCCTTCCCCAGCACGGACGGCCCTTTTTCTTTTTTGTAATTTGGGGCTAGTCAAATGCCAAAATTCGTGCTATACTTGCCTTGTGCCTGGCCGAAAGCTTTTCAGGTATCTGTCTGTGACGGACGCATCCTGTGGCTGACGGTGTGGCACAAACCATGCGAAACAAATCATCGTCGTCCTGACATCAAGCCCCGGCTGCGTGAAAGGTGCGTGTACAGAGATCCGCTTCATGGACTTTCCATGGGGTTTTGTCGCTGCAGCTGCACTGTGTCCGTGCCGCTGCAATTTTTCTTTTTTGGAGGTTTTTATGGAAACAAGAGTTGCGGTCATCAGCATCATCGTGGAAAACCCCGATGCAGTGGAGCCGCTGAACGCCCTGCTGCATGAAAACGGCCGCTACATCATCGGCCGCATGGGCATCCCCTACCACAAGCGCCATATCAGCATCATCTCCATTGCCCTGGATGCACCCCAGGATGCCATCGCCGCTTTGGCCGGCAAAATCGGCAACCTCAGGGGTGTCAGCGTCAAAACCGCCTACTCCGGTGTCATCGGCACCGAATAATCAGAAAGAAGGATATCCATATGAAAAAACTGTTTGCTCTCGTTTTAACCGCCTGCATCCTGCTCTCCATGGCCGCCTGCGCACAGCAGATGCCCAACCCTGAAACCATCGCCCCCGCGCCTGTCAATGTGATGGTGCTCAACGGCACCACCGGCTTCGGCATGGCCAATCTGATGGATGCCGCCTCCCGTGGCGAAGCTGCTCAGAATTACAATTTCTCTGTTGAGACCGATGCCAGCAACATCGTTGCAAGCCTGGTCAACGGCTCCGTGGACATTGCGGCCCTGCCCACAAACGCCGCCGCTGCCGTTTACAACAAGACCAAGGGCGGTGTCCAGGTCCTGGCGCTTAACACCCTGGGCGTACTGTATGTGGTCACCGACGGTTCTGTGGAGATCCAGTCTGTGGCAGATCTTGCCGGTAAGACCGTCTATGCTCCTGCCCAGAATCCCACCTTCATCTTCCAAAACATCCTGACCGCCAACGGTCTGACCGATGTCACCATCGACAATACCTATGCCCAGCCTGCGGATCTGAACGCCGCAGTAGCCTCCGGCCAGGTCTCCATCGCCGTGCTGCCGGAGCCCATGGTCACGGTGGTCAAGGCCAAGAACCCGAATCTGGTGGTGGCACTGGACCTGACCGCCGAATGGGACAAGGTCTGTGCGCCCGGCTCCCTGGTCCAGGGCTGTGTGGTGGTTCGTACCGCCTTCGCCCAGGAGCACCCCGAGGCTGTCGCTACCTTCCTGCGGGAATACGGTCTGTCCATTGAGACCATGACCGCCGATATTGAAGGAACCGCCGCCAAGATCGAGGCCTGCGGTATCTTTACCAATGCCGCCGTGGCCGCCAAGGCCATCCCCAACTGCAACGTGTGCTTCATCAAGGGAGAAGAGATGAAGACTGCGCTCTCTGAATTCCTGAATATCATGTTCGCCGTGGCCCCTGCCTCCGTGGGCGGTGCCGTGCCCGGGGATGACTTCTACTATATTATTGTAAATTGATATGAAAAAACATCCGCCTTCAAAAGCAAAATGCCTGCCGGCGATCCTCTTTTGGGGATTGGTCTGGATTCTGGCCGCATGGGCTCTGGACAAGCCCCTGCTGTTGCCCTCACCGACCCAAGTGTTGCGGTGTATGGGCCATCTGGTACTGACGGCAAGCTTTTGGCAGATCACGCTGACCTCCATCAGCAGGATCCTGCTGGGTCTGTGCCTCGGCATCAGCCTCGGTGCGGTGCTGGCTGTGGTGACCGAGAAAGTCCCTGTGCTGCATGCGCTGATTTCCCCGGCCATGACGGCCATGCAGGCAACACCGGTGGCCTCCTTCGCCATTCTGGTGCTGATTTGGGTGGACCGGGATTATGTACCGGTACTGATCTGCTGCATGATGGCTCTGCCTGTGATCTGGAGCGGTGTCAGCGGCGGTATCCGGGAAGCTGATCCCCAGCTGTTGGAAATGGCGCAGGTCTTTCGCCTGAGCCACTGCACCAGGCTCCGCCGGATTTGGATCCCCTCGGTCCTGCCCTTTTTCCGCACCGCCTGCGCCAGCGCCCTGAGCCTGGGCTGGAAGGCCGGCATTGCTGCTGAGGTGCTGACCGTACCAAAAATGTCCATCGGCCGGATGATCTCTGAAGCCAAGCTATACTTGCTGACAGAGGAACTCTTTGCCTGGACTTTTACCGTGATCATCCTCAGCCTGCTGTTACAAAAAATCATGCTCCGGTTGCTGAAAGGGAGGGACAACAATGCTTGAATTTGCAAATATCTCCCACAGCTACGGCCAGAACAGAGTCCTGACGGATGTCAGCTTTACTTTGGCACCGGGCCAGCGGATCGCTCTCATGGGTCCCTCCGGTTGCGGAAAAACCACCCTTCTGAAGCTGGCTTTGGGACTGCTGACGCCCGCTGAAGGTGTGGTAAAAAACGGCTTCCAGCGTACCGCCGTCGTATTCCAGGAGCCCCGGCTGCTGCCTTGGCAGACGGCGCTGGAAAATGTGACCGTCGTATTGGGCAACAAAAAAGCTTCCCTGCCCCGGGCCATGGAAGTGCTGGAGCAAATGGAGCTGCGTGAAGCCGCTGGGAAATATCCCCGGGAGCTTTCCGGCGGCATGCAGCAGCGCCTTGCCATCGCTAGAGCGCTGGCAGTGAAACCGGATCTGCTGATCCTGGACGAGCCCTTCAAAGGGCTGGACGAGGCCCTCAGGCTGCGGATCCTGGACACAGTGGCGCACACCGAGGCAGCTGTACTGCTGGTAACCCACGAGGAATGGGAAGCCAAGGCTCTGAACTGCCGGATTTTGCGTTTATAACAGGCCGCGCTTCCCCTGCTGCATGCGGCATTTTGCCTTGCTATGCAAAAAATTTCACCCCGGAATTTCTTTGGGAATTCCGGGGTTTTTCATATCTACATAACTTCTCCGCTTTTCTTCCAAAATCCATATTACCGCATTGCCATTTATTACACTTGAGGTACCTTCTTTGTGCGGAAGAGTTTGACCACCAGTTCGATGAAGTCCCACACCGGGGGCTCCAGCCATTTATCATAAAGGATGCACATATATAATGCCTGGTGCCAGTTTTTTAAGGGGATATAGCGGATGCCCGGCATACTTTCCACACATTCATTGGGAACGAAGGAAATACCCATGCCGGCGCGAACCAGATCCAGTGCTGCCCGGGCAGTATCCACAGTGCACAGCACGGCCTCGTCCGTGGGACTACCGGAGGCCCACTGCTTGAAACTCTCTGCCACATTATAATTAAAGACCACCTGTGGTTCCCCCACTACTTCTTTGGGGTCGATATAGCTCCGGTTTGCCAGGGGATGGGCTGCCGGTAGTGCCACAAAGAAATCCCGCTCATATAATTTGCGGAAGTGGAGGCTGCGGTCGCGATCGGAGGCATCCACGATGGCCATATCCAGTTTTTCCTGGCGCACCATATCCATCAGCTGCTCGGAGGAAGTTTCCGTAAGATGGAAGCGGATGCGCTTGTTTTTGCGGGAATATTGCACCATTTCCCGCGCCAGCAAACCGTCCAGTGTACCAGACACCACGCCCATGCGAATCACCACTGGTGCCATAGTTTTGCTGTCCCTAAGCAGCAGGGACGCACCATGGAGCTTTTTTATAGCATCATCCACAGTCTCCTGGTAGAAGCGACCTTCTTCTGTCAAGCGAATATTTCGCCCCACTTTTTCAAAGAGCTTTACACCGCCTAAGTCGTTTTCCAGATTGTGGATGGCACTGCTGAGGGCAGGCTGAGAAATTCCCAAGCGGGCGGCAGCGGTGGTATAATGCTCCGTTTGCGCCAGCACGGAAAAATAAAGCAGGTAGTTGTAGTTCATAAAACCTCCAAAAAACCTATAAGTGTAATTTATAAATAAAGTACCACAACTTTATTGTTTTTTGCAAGCAAAATTTATAAAATACCCATGGTTTTTAGAAAAAAATGCATTTCCGCCGTTGACAACGGCGGATTTCGTTCTTTTTCTCAGTAAAAAATGAAAAATTGTAATTTTAATGGAGGTAAATAATGGCTCACATTAATGAAGCCGGCGTTAAGAAGATTTATGAGATCTGCGACAGATATGCGGGCGAAAAGACTCCGCTGATGATGATTCTCAGCGATATTCAAAACGAGTACGGCTACATTCCTCTGGAAGTCCAGCAGATTGTTTCCAAGAAGACCGGCATTTCAGTGGCAGAGATCTACGGTGTTGTCACCTTCTACTCTTTCTTCTCTCTGGAGCCTAAGGGCAAGTATGTCATCGGCTGCTGCCTGGGTACTGCCTGCTATGTCAAGGGCGCACAGCAGACCATCGACAAATTCTCCGAGATCCTGGATGTTAAGCCCGGTCAGACCACTGCAGATGGCCTGTTCACCATCGATGCCCTGCGCTGCATTGGCGCCTGTGGCATTGCTCCCGCTGTCACCATCAACGGCAAGGTCTATCCCAAGATGACCGTGGACGCTGTGCAGGGTGTCGTAAACGAATACCTGGCTAAGGAGGGTAAGTAATATGAAGAATTTTGCGGAATTGGATGCCAAGGTATGTGCTTGTACCGAAGCGCTGACCGCCAAGATGGACGGCAGCAACGGTAAGCGTGCCATCCTGCTGTGTGGTGGTACCGGTTGCATCTCCTCAAACTCTATGGATATCAAAGCTAAGTTTGAGAACCTGGTGGCCCAGCATCACCTGGAAGACAAGGTCAGTGTCAATATCGTTGGCTGCTTTGGCTTCTGCTCCCAGGGTCCCTTCGTTAAGATCTTCCCCGAGGATACACTGTACCGTCTGGTGACGCTGGATGATGTGGATGAGATCTTCGAAAAGGATATCATGGGTGGTGAGATCATCGAGCGCCTGCTGTATGTCGAGCCGAACACCGGTGAGACAGTTGCAAAGCAGGAAGACATCAATTTCTACAAGAAGCAGAAGCGCGTTGCTCTGCACGGTGGCGGTGTTATCAACCCCGAAGATATTGACGAGGCAATGGGCTATGGTGCATTCCAGGGTCTGAAGAAGGCCCTGACTATGAAGCCCCAGGAAGTCATCGACGAAGTTCTGGCTGCAGGTCTGCGTGGCCGTGGCGGTGCAGGCTTCCCCTCCGGCCGCAAGTGGTCCTTCGCTGCTGCCAATGCTGCTGACCAGAAGTACGTAGTCTGCAATGGCGACGAGGGCGACCCCGGTGCATTTATGGACCGTTCCATCCTGGAAGGCAACCCCTATGCGGTTATTGAGGGTATGATGATCGCCGGTTACGCCATTGGCGCTACCGAGGGTTATTTCTATGTCCGTGCTGAGTATCCCATTGCTGTTAACCGTCTGCGTAACGCTATCGAGCAGATGAACGAGGCTGGCATTCTGGGCGAAAACATTATGGGTACCGGCTTCAGCTTCCAGGCTCACATCCGTCTGGGCGCTGGCGCATTCGTTTGTGGTGAGGAAACTGCTCTGCTGAACTCCATCGAGGGTAAGCGCGGTATGCCTCGTCCCCGTCCTCCTTTCCCCGCTGTGAAGGGTCTGTGGGGTAAGCCCACCATCGTCAACAATGTTGAGACTTTGGCTTGCGTTCCCTACATCCTGCGTGAGGGTGCGGCTGAGTTTGCTTCCTGCGGCACTGAAAAGTCCAAGGGCACCAAGGTATTTGCTCTGGGCGGTAAGGTCAACAATGTGGGCCTGGTTGAGATTCCCATGGGCACCACTCTGCGGGAACTGATTTACGATATCGGCGGTGGTATTCCCGACGGCAAGAAGTTTAAAGCGATCCAGACGGGTGGTCCCTCCGGCGGTTGCCTGACTGAAAAAGATCTGGACGAGCCGATTGACTTTGATAACCTGGTTGCCCGTGGTTCTATGATGGGCTCCGGCGGCGCCATCGTTATGGACGAGGACAACTGCATGGTAGACGTGGCTAAGTTCTACATGGAGTTCATCTGCGACGAAAGCTGCGGTAAGTGCTCTCCCTGCCGGATTGGCACCAAGCGTATGCTGGAGATCCTGACCCGGATCACCGAAGGCAGAGGTACTATGCAGGATCTGGAGGAACTGGAAGAGCTGGGTCAGACCGTGAAGGCTAACTCTCTGTGCGCTCTGGGCCAGACCGCTGCCAACCCCATTATTTCTACTTTGACCCATTTCCGGGACGAGTACATTGCCCATATTGTGGACAAGCGGTGTCCCGCCAAGGTATGCAAGAACCTGATGGAGTATACCATCGATCAGGAAAAGTGCGTGGGCTGTGCCCGCTGTGCCAAGTTCTGCCCGGTGGACGCCATCTACAAGACTACCTATACCGCACCCCACAACCGTCTGGCTTCCTATCAGATCGATGCAGATAAGTGCCTGAAGTGCGGCGCTTGTATCGCAACCTGTAAGCTGAATGCCATCTACAAAAAGTAAGGAGGAAAGGTCAATGGTAAATATTAAGATCGAAGGCGTTTCCTATCACGTAGAAGAAGGCCTGACCATCCTGGAGGCTGCCAAGAAGTGTGGCTACGAAATTCCCTCTCTGTGCGCATTTAACCACGGCGAGTGCAACAACGGCTCCTGCCGTGTCTGTCTGGTGGAAGTGAAAGGTGCAAGAGGCCTGGTCGCTTCCTGCGTATACCCTGTCAATGAAGGCATGGAGATCATCATCTCCAGCCCCAAGGCAAGCGAGGCCCGTCGCGCTTCCGTGGAGCTGCTGCTGAGCAACCACAATCAGAACTGCCAGCAGTGCGATAAGAACGGCAAGTGCGAGCTGCTGCATGTGGCCGGTATCACCGGTGCTCGTGAAGGCCGCTACCTGGGCTCCAAAACTCCTACTACCTATGATGAATTGACTCCCGCCATCATCCGCGATACCTCCAAGTGTATCCTCTGCGGCCGCTGCGTGGCACGCTGCCAGAACGCCCACGGTATGGGCATCCTGGGCTTTGAGAACCGCGGTTTCAACACCATCGTTGCTCCTGCTGAGAATCGTTCTTTCCTGAACAGCCCCTGCATCCAGTGCGGTCAGTGCGTCAGCGTTTGCCCCACCGGTGCGCTGATGGAGAAGTCCGAAATCGGCCGTGTGGATGCTGCCTTCAAGGCAGGCAAGCATGTTGTGGTGCAGACTGCACCCGCTGTTCGTGCTGCTCTGGGCGAAGAGTTCGGTATGCCTGTGGGAACTCCCGTTACCGGCAAGATGGTTGCGGCGCTGAAGCGTCTGGGCTTCCATAAGGTCTACGACACCAACTTTGCTGCCGACCTGACCATCATGGAGGAAGGCACCGAGCTGCTGGGCCGCATTCAGAATGGCGGTGTTCTTCCCATGATCACCTCCTGCTCTCCCGGCTGGATCAACTATGCCGAGTACAATAACGGTGATCTGCTGGATCACCTGTCTTCCTGCAAGTCTCCCCATCAGATGCAGGGCGCCGTCATCAAGTCCTACTATGCCGAGAAGCAGGGCATCGACCCCAAGGATATCTTCGTGGTGTCTATCATGCCCTGCACTGCCAAGAAGGACGAAAAGGAGCGCGATCAGCTGCAGGTGAACGGTCTGAAGGATGTGGATGCTGTGCTGACCACCCGGGAACTGGCCCGTATGATCAAGCGCGCGGGCATCCTGTTCACCCGCCTGCCCGATGAAGACTTTGACCAGGATCTGATGGGTGATTACACCGGCGCCGGTGTTATCTTCGGCGTTACCGGCGGCGTTATGGAGGCTGCTCTGCGTACCGTCTACTTCGTGCTGACCGGTAAGGAGCACGAGGCCATCAAGTTCGAGGCCGTTCGCGGCTTTGAGGGCATCCGTGAAGCTTCCCTGGATATTAACGGCATGACCGTCAACGTGGCTATTGCCCACGGCATGAAGAATGCCCAGGTACTGCTGGATGAGATCCGTGCCGGTACTTCCAAGTACCACTTCATCGAGATCATGGGTTGCCCCGGCGGCTGTATCGCCGGTGGTGGCCAGCCCATCGTCCGTTCCTGCTTCCTGCCCCACGAGGATGATGACATTCTCGACACCTATAAGCAGAAGCGTGCCAACGCTTTGTATTCCGAGGACGAGCGCCAGCAGCTGCGCCAATCCCATAAAAATCCTCAGGTTCAGAAGTTGTATGATGAGTTCTTGGGCAAGCCCAACTCTCACAAGGCTCACGAACTGCTGCACACCCATTATCAAGCAAGGATCGGCTTTAACGACTGATCTTATGCGGTGCTTTCCGCGCACTCCCCCTTTTGCCGCGGAAAGTGCGCCCTTCCTTTTGGGACCCCGGAATTGTCCAATCACCGGGGTCCCCCTCCTTCCTTTATACAGAAAAAGTCTAAATGTGGGATGCGCAATTCTCCCATTCCTCCGACGGGAATATTTTTCTGCTTAATTTGAACGAAATTCAAAAAACGATTTTGGAGGGATACGATGAAAACGGTTATTGCTTCCAAACGGTTAATGTGGCGATTGAACACCTATCTGTCATATCTGAAATCCATACCTGCATCTGTGGAGAATGTTTCAGCCGCTGGCATTGCAAATGCGCTGAACCTTGGGGAGGTTCTGGTGCGTAAAGACCTGGCAAAAATAGCCCAGGCTGGCCGCAAAAGAATCGGACGAAACCGAGAACAACTGATCCAGGAAATTGAAACCTGTATAGAGCATACAGCAACGAAAGGTTCGATCGTTATAGGAACGGGGCGAGTAGGGCAAGCGCTTTTGAACAACAATGAGTTTGATCCAACCGGGTTGAACATTTTGGCAGGTTTTGACTCGTACCCATCCAAGGATCAGGCCAAAAATGGAATACCAATCTATCACCTAAATCAGCTGGAGGCTTTCTGCAAACGCTATGAAGTGTATATCGGCATGATCGCGGTTCCGGATGAAAGTGGGCAGATGGTTTGTGACAGACTGGTGGACTGCGGTATCAGTGTGATCTGGAATTTTACAAGAGCAAATCTGTCGGTACCGGATTATGTGGTCGTGCAGAATGAGAATTTTGTATTGCCGATAGCACCACAAAATCACAGCGCACAGAAGCTGTGGTCCGCACCAACAAAGGAGAGAATATGAACACTTTTGAACTAAAATATGGCTGCAATCCCAATCAGAAGCCTGCGAGCCTTCTGATGCACGACGGCAGCGACCTGCCCTTCACTGTGCTGAACGGCCGCCCCGGCTATATCAACTTCATGGATGCCCTGAATTCCTGGCAGCTTGTACAGGAACTGAAGGCAGCTACCGGTATGCCTGCCGCTACCTCCTTTAAGCATGTTTCCCCCACCTCTGCCGCCGTGGGTAAGCCTCTGGGTACAGCGCTGAAGAAAGCCTGCTTCGTGGAAGACATTCCCGGCTTGGATGAAAACCCTCTTGCCTGCGCCTATGCCCGTGCCCGTGGCACAGATCGGCTGTGCTCTTTTGGAGACTGGGTGGCTTTATCCGATGTGTGTGACGAGCTTACCGCGAAGCTGATTGCGCGGGAGGTTTCTGACGGTGTCATTGCTCCCGGCTATACCGAAGAGGCTCTGGCTATTCTGAAGGCCAAACGCAAAGGTAGTTACAATGTGGTAGCCGTCCACGCCGATTTTGTCCCTGCGGAGCAGGAAAATAAGCAGGTCTGGGGCGTTACGTTCCGTCAGGGCCGTAACAATTTCAAGATCGACGCTGATCTGTTGAACAACATCGTCACCAAGAATAAAGATCTGCCAGAGAGTGCCAAGATCGACTTGGTCACCGCGCTGATCACCCTGAAGTATACCCAGAGCAACTCCGTATGCTTTGCATACGACGGTCAGGCCATCGGTGTGGGTGCCGGTCAGCAGAGCCGCATCCACTGCACCCGTCTGGCGGGTACCAAGGCGGATACCTGGTTCCTGCGCCAGCATCCCAAAACTTTGGGCCTGCCTTTTCATAAAACTTTGGGCCGTGCAGAGCGGGACAATGTGATCGACAGCTATATCAATGGCAACGAGGAAGATGTCTGCGCCGACGGCATTTGGCAGAATTACTTCACTGAGCAGCCTGAGCGGCTGACCGAAGGCGACAAGAAATCCTGGCTGGCAAGCCGCAGGGATGTGGCCCTGGGCAGCGATGCCTTCTTCCCGTTCCCCGATAATATCAAGCGAGCTTTCGCCTCCGGTGTAAAGTATGTCGCCGAACCCGGTGGCTCTATCCGCGATGACCTGGTGATCGCCGAGTGCGATAAAAAGGATATGGTCATGGCCTTCACCGGCATGCGCCTTTTCCATCACTAACAGAAAACAGAGCGTGTTGCTGATTTTGCAACACGCTCTGTTTTTTTGCTTTTTCCAAACATGTAGGGGGGATCATCGATCGCCCCTTTTCTGCGTTCTTTATCCGTTGTTGGTGGGCGGTCAGTGACCGTCCCTACAAGGTGGAATCAGAAATTGGCAACCTCAGAAGATTTCAGCTGCAGCTGGAGCTTGTCCGCAATCAGGGCAATAAACTCCGAATTCGTGGGTTTTCCCTTGGTATTGCTGACTGTGTATCCAAAGAATCTCTGCAAAGTATCCAGGTCACCTCTGTCCCAGGCCACTTCGATGGCATGACGGATAGCCCGCTCCACCCGGCTGGGCGTGGTCTGGAATGTTTTGGCCACCTGGGGATACAATACCTTGGTGATGGCATTGATCACATCCATATCATTGACCGCAATAATAATGGCCTCCCGCAGGTACTGGTAGCCCTTGATATGGGCAGGAACGCCGATCTCGTGGATGATGCCGGTGACCAAGGACTCGATGCTCTCCTTGTCATTGCGCCGGACGCCGGTGACCTTCCGCCGGTTGCCCCGGATCTCCTCCAGCCGTTCCACCAGGGTGGTCATATCGCAAGGCTTCAGCATCAGATACCGGGCACCCAGGTTCGCTGCCGCCGAAGCCACATACTCGGTAACAAAGCTGGATGTAACCAGGGTAGCCGGCTTCACCTCCCCGTTTTGCAGGGATTTCAACACGCCGATGCCGTCCTGCTTGGCCAGCATCAGATCCAGCACCAGCACCTGGGGCTTCCGCTCCTGAATAGCCCGGAGGGCCTGTACTCCATCGCAGGCGGTACCCACCACCTGGAATCCCTCGGTTTGCTGCAGGGCCAGGCTTAAATTCTTGCAGAACTCTTCCGAGTTATCCGCAATAAAAACAGTTGTAATTTGCTCCATATCATCATTCCTCCTGTTATTTGATTTTCACCTTCCGGAAAGGTCGAAGCATTTTTGACATGGTTACTGTAACACAGAATGTTCCAATTTGCAAGAAAAAGCGAGAACAATCATTCGCCAAAAACCGCTGTTTTGCCATCGTTTCCTATCTTTTTTAAAACTTTTCGACTTTTTTCGACCGTACTTTGTCGAAAAATTGACAGCGAATTAGGAAGAAAGGAATTCTATTGACGCAACCGCCATCATCGTGTACAATAAAAGGTAGAAATTTGAAAGGAGTTGCAACTTTTATGAATGAATTTTGGAATTTGGATCCCATTTACAAGGGCTTTGACGATCCTGCCTTTGAGGCGGACATGAACGCCCTGCGGCAGTATGTTGCCGATTTCAACGCCTTCACCGGCACCCTGCCCGGCATGGCACCCATCGACGGTCTGAAGGCCGGCATCGCCTGGTGGGAGAAGATCACCGAGCTGGTCTCCAAGCTGGCCAACTACGCCTCCCTGCGCCAGTCCACCAACACCCGTGACACCGAGGCCGGTTCCCGCCTGGGTCAGATCTTCCAGATGCTGTCTGCCACCGCCGGTGCCGAGACCGTTCTGAAGCAGTGGATCACCGCTCTGCCCAATCTGATGGAGCTGGTGAAGGCCGACGAAGACCTGGCCGACTACACCTACCTGTTTGAGAACCTGCTGAAGGACAGCACCCATCTGCTGGGCGCTCAGGGCGAAGAGATCTGCGCCAAGCTGGGCCTGTCCGGCGGCAGCGCCTGGGCCGACCTGCAGGGCTATTTGACCTCCACCGTCCCCGTTTCCTACAACGGCGAGACCACCAATCTGTCCGCCATCCGCAACATGGCCTATGATCCCGATCCCGCTGTCCGTAAGGCTGCCTACGAGGCAGAGCTTCAGTGCTACGACCGGATCAAGGACTCCGTGGCCTTCGCTCTGAACTCCATCAAGCTGGAGACCATTTCCGACTGCCAGCTGCGTGGCTATGCCTCTCCCCTGGACCGCACCCTGGAGAACTCCCGGATGCAGCGCGCCACCCTGGAGGCCATGCTGGGCGCCATGGACGAGTACCTGCCCAAGTTCTGGCAGTATCTGAAGACCAAAGCCAAGGTGCTGGGCCATGAAAACGGCCTGCCCTGGTATGACATGTTCGCTCCCATGGGCGCTTCCTCCACCAAGTACACCGCCGAGGAATCCCGTGAACTGCTGGTTCGCCTGTTCTCCGGCTTCGACCAGGAGCTGGCTGACATGATTGCCCGTGCCTTCGACGAGGCCTGGATCGACTTCTATCCCCGTGACGGCAAGTCCGGCGGTGCCTTCTGCTCCGGCGTGGAGTGCCTGGGTGAGAGCCGCATTCTGACCAACTTCGACGGCCAGTTCGGCGACGTGGTCACCCTGGCCCACGAGCTGGGCCATGCTTTCCACAACCAGTGCATCCAGAATCACCGTCCTCTGAACAAGGATTACTCCATGCCCGTGGCTGAGACCGCCTCCACCTTCAACGAGTGCGTGCTGATGGCCGCCGCCATCGCCGGCGCCCAGAGCGACGACGAGCGCCTGGCTCTCATCGAGAGCCAGCTGCAGGATGCCACCCAGATCATCTGCGACATCTACTCCCGCTTCCGCTTTGAGGCTAAGGTCTTTGAGAACCGCGAGGAGCAGTTCATGGATGCCGATACCCTGAGCCAGTTCATGCTGGAGGCTCAGAAGCAGAGCTACGGCGATGGCCTGGATCACAATGCCCTGCATCCCTACATGTGGGTCTGCAAGGGTCACTACTACGGTCCCACCTTCTACAACTTCCCCTACGCCTTCGGTGGCCTGTTTGCCCGTGGCCTGTACGCCCAGTATGTGCGTGACGGTGCTGCCTTCGTACCCAACTACAAGAAGCTGCTGTACACCACTCCCATCGCTTCCGTGGAAGACACCGCAAAGGTTGCAGGCATCGACCTGACCGACAAGGAATTCTGGCGCAGCGCACTGCAGCAGATTGCTGACCAGATCGACCTGTTCTGCCAGCTGGTAGAGAAGTGATAAAACGATAAATTGTTGTTTAACATTGCACAGTAGGGCGGCCTGCCCTACGGAGTTGTGGTAAACAACAATGTACAACAATAAAGGAGAATAACTATGGACAATCGTGTTCGTTCCCTGATGGATTTCCTGGACGCCTCTCCCAGCGTGTTCCACGCTGTGGCCAATTTGGGCAAAACCCTCTCTGACGCCGGCTACACCTATCTGCCCGAAAGCGCCGACTGGAACCTGGTTCCCGGCGGCAAGTACTACACCACCCGTGGCGGTGCCGCTGTCATCGCTTTCCGCATCCCCGAAGGCAGCCCCAAGGGCTTCATGCTCTCTGCCAGCCACGCTGACCGCCCCTGCTTCAAGGTCAAGGAAAATCCTGAACTGACCGGCAAGTACACCCGCCTGGCTGTGGAGCGCTACGGCGGCATGCTGATGGCCCCCTGGCTGGGCCGTCCCCTGTCTGTGGGCGGCCGCGTGATGGTGGAGAGCGAAAACGGCGTGGAGACCAAGCTCATCGACCTGGACCGTGACCTGCTGCTGATCCCCAATGTGGCCATCCACATGAATCGCCAGGCCAACGACGGCTACAAGTGGAATCCCGCTGTGGATCTGCTGCCCCTGATGGGCGGCAAGGACGCAGCCGGCAAGTTCTTCTCCCTGGTGGAAGAAGCCGCAGGCGGCAAGGTGCTGGGCCATGACCTGTACCTGTATATCCGTCAGAAGGCTGCCGTTTGGGGCCTGGAGGAGGAGTATGTTTCCTCCGCCGCTCTGGACGATCTGGCCTGTGCCTGGGGCTGCACCCAGGGCTTCCTGAAGGCCGAAAAGAGCCAGGCTATCCCGGTGCTGTGCGTCTTTGACAGCGAGGAAGTTGGCTCCTCCAGCCTGCAGGGTGCCGATTCCGATCTGCTGACCCATGTGCTGCAGCGCATCTGCTGCGGCCTGGGCCTGAACCTGGCCCGGATGCAGAGCCAGAGCCTGATGATCTCCGCCGACAATGCCCATGCCGTGCATCCCAACCACCCCGAATTCGCCGATGCCAATAATGCCCCCGTGGTCAACGGCGGCCTGGTGCTGAAGTTCAACGCCAACCAGCGCTACACCACCGACGGCGCTTCCGCCGCTCTGTTCCGCAAGATCTGCGGCAAGGCAGAGGTGCCGGTGCAGACCTACTGCAACCGTGCTGACCTGGCCGGCGGCTCCACCCTGGGTAACATCTCCGTGACTCATGCCTCCGTGCTGTCCGCCGACATCGGCCTGCCCCAGCTGGCCATGCACTCCTGCTATGAGACCGCAGGTGTGAAGGACGTTGCCTACCTGGAGGAAGCCATGACCGCCTTCTACGGCGCTGCCCTGGAAATCGACAACGGCAATTACACCCTGAAGTAACCCATAAATGCAAAACCGCCATGGCAAACGCCATGGCGGTTTTTTCTGTTATTATTGCCTCTTTCGGGGCAGGATGATGACCGCAACGGCCATCATCGTCGCCGCAGCGCCGACCAGACCGATCACGATCCAGCGGATGTTACCCTCCTGCTCTGTCGCCCCGGACTGCACCGTTTGGCGATGGTCGCAGACTTCGCAGCTGCGGCTGCGGCCATTTTCGGTATCGATCCAGTCGGAGTAGCTGTGCAGGCCCGTGGCCCGGGTCACTGCACCTTCCTGTACCAGGTCGCCGCAATCCAGGCAGTACAGGTCGCCGCTGTAGCCAGAAGCGCCACAGGTGGCCGTTTTTTCATCCCGCAGCTGTCGGTTTTCATGTGCGCACAGAGGCAGCTCCTCAATTTCCGTTGCTCCGCAGGTTTCGCATTCCCGGCGACGCACGCCGGTTTGGGTGCCGGTGGCCTCCCGGATGAGGATCCAAACGCCGTAGACATGTTCGCCGGTGGCCGGGATCTTGCTGCCGGACCGCAGCAGCAGGCCGCAATCGATGCAATACTGGTCACCGCTGTAACCGTCCCGGTCGCAGGAATTTTCCTCTGCGCCCCGCAATTCGGTTTCTGCATGGTTGCAGGGTGGTGCGTTCAGTTTAGGTATCTGGGCAGTTTCCATTTCGCCGCAAGCCGTGCAGCGACGTTCCTTTTCACCGGGCTTCTCCATGGTAGCTTCCCGGGTCACCATCCAATCGCCGTAGCTGTGGTCGCCGGTGGCCGGAATCTTACTGCCGTCCTTGATTTTCTTGCCGCAATCGTCGCAGTAGGTATCGCCGGTGTAGCCATAGGCGCCGCAGGTGGCCGCCTTTTGGTCCCGTAGGGTGGTGTGGCTGTGCCGGCAGGCTGTGGCACCGTTTCCGGAGGGTGTCACCATCTGCTCCGGTACCTCCCGGCCAAAGAGCATCCAGGCCAGTTCCGGATAATCCACAAAGGCGTTTCGCGCGCCGGTGATGGACTGCACCGCATCATTTCTCCCCATTTCCCAGGTATCCACCGGGTCTTCCTCCATCCACTTGAGCAGGATATCCAGGTTTTCCATGACACCGGCGCTGCCCCACAGATATTTGGTATTACCCCAGCGGGTAAAGATATAGAGGATGATCCGGGCGCAATCACCCCGCACCGACTCGCCGGGATCAAAATAACCCTGGCCCTCGCCATAGGCTTTATTGCCCCGGGAGCTGTTCTCCGAAGGAACGGTGGGCCGCAGCATCATGATATCGTCTTCATCGGAACCACCCAAGCCCTTGCTGTCGGGCCAGGTATGCTCCCGGTTGTAGGTCTTGCCGTCCCAGTTGCTGCCCACCAGCTTGCCGGAATAGAAGGAAGAAACCTGGCTGTAATCATTGGAAACGCAGTCGGTGTATTTATAATAGGGCCGGGTCTCCTGGTAGCTTTGGATATTGGTGTGCTTGCTTCGCATCATGGCCTGCAGGGCATCGTACAGAGCGCTGCCATAGGCATCCGACGTGCCGGTACCGCCGTCATAGGCGGACAAAACATCCCAGCTGTAGCTACCTGCATAATAATCCAGGGCATAGGTAGACAAAAAGGTACACACCTCTCCCCGGGCACCCCAGTTGACCACGGTGCCATTCACTTTTTTATACTCCACCTGCCAGGCACTGGTATAGCCGGTGGGGGTGGTGACAATCTGATCGCCGGCGGCCAGGGACATTGACGGCAGCTGCAACACCAGCGCCAGTAACACCAGCATCAGCACGGTCAGTTTACAAATGCGCTTCATGGCAAGGCTCCTTTGTGGCTTTTTCTGTATGATACCATACATCCGAACAAAAGAAAACAACAATCTTACCGCAAAAAAGCGGCGCTGCAAACGCAGCGCCGCAATGTATATGAAACTTAGGCCTCCAGGTTGATGCCGGTCTCCTTGCTGAAGACATGGCAGACATGGCCGGGGAAGGCGAAGCCGACACAGGCACCGTTGCTCAGAGCAGCAACCTCGGCACCGGTCATGTTCATGGTGGAAACCACCACACCCACATCCTGGTCCAGGGCTCTCAGGTGCAGGTGGACGGAAGAGCCCATCATTTCGGACACTTCGATCTTGCCGGGAACACCCTGTGCGTTCAGCTCGATATGCTCGGGACGGACACCCAGCTTGATATCCTGCTCGGGAACATTGTTCTTGGTCAGGTTAGCCTGCTTCTCCTCGCTCAGCTCGACGGTGACACCGCCCAGCTCGACAGCGTACTTGCCGTTCTGCTTCACCAGCTTGGCATCAAAGATATTCATCTTGGGAGAACCGATGAACTCAGCAACGAACAGGTTGTAGGGATGGTTGAAGACCTGCTGAGGAGTGCCGATCTGCTGGATGAAGCCGTCACGCATGATGACGATGCGATCGCCCAGAGTCATAGCCTCGGTCTGGTCGTGGGTAACATAGATGAAGGTGGTATCGATTCTCTTACGCAGCTTGATAATCTCAGCACGCATCTGGTTACGCAGCTTGGCGTCCAGGTTGGACAGGGGCTCGTCCATCAGCAGAACCTGAGGCTCACGGACGATGGCGCGGCCGATAGCAACACGCTGACGCTGACCACCGGACAGAGCCTTGGGCTTACGGCCCAGGTACTGGGTGATGTCCAGGATCTCAGCGGCTTCCTTAACCTTGCGGTCGATCTCGTCCTTGGGGGTCTTGCGCAGCTTCAGTGCGAAAGCGATGTTATCATAAACAGTCATGTGGGGGTACAGAGCGTAGTTCTGGAAAACCATGGCGATGTCACGGTCCTTGGGAGCTACGTCGTTGACCAGACGGTCGCCGATGTACAGTTCGCCGGCAGAGATCTCTTCCAGACCGGCCACCATACGCAGAGTGGTGGACTTACCGCAGCCGGAAGGACCGACCAGAACGATAAATTCCTTGTCGGCGATCTCCAGGTTGAACTCCTGAACAGCGACAACGCCCTGCTCGGTAACCTGCAGATTAACCTTCTTCTCGGGATCCTCTAGCGTGTTCTTAGCCTTAGCCTTGGCCTTACGCTTGTTCCGCTTGATGTCATCGCCGCTGAACGGGTAGATCTTCTTGATGTTTTTCAGGGATACAGTTGACATGTTTTCCGACTCTACGTACACCGAATCCTCGTTGTGTACTCTCACCAACGCCGGGTAAAACAGCGATGGTATTACGACAGGTCTCCACACTGCCGCACCGTGAGTCTGACGGTTAATATTTCCTCCTTTTGTGACACAGAATGCCTATTTTTGTGGAGTAGAA
>JAZUBW010000078.1:0-6969 GCA_045638785.1 Faecousia sp. | reverse complement strand
ACTTAAGAAAAAAGCCGTCCCGATTGGGACGACTTTTCTTCTCTGGCATATACCACGTTGTTCGCTGTGCTGAGGTGCGCCGAGAGAAAAATGCAACGCAAAATCTCCGAGCGTTGCATTCGTTATTCCACCAAGGTAGGTTTGAGTCCTGCCTCCACAACAACACTACCGCTATTGGATACAAAAATTGGCATATCCCACGTAATTCTCCCCGTCGAGCTGCGCCGAGAGAAAAAGGCAACACAGTTTGGCTCAGCGTTGCACTTTTTTGTGTTGCATTATTCCGATAACGGTGTTATCGTTCCGCAAAATACAACTTGACATTTCCATGATTCTGAGTCAATACATACAGCAACCCAAAGAAAGACAGTGCATGAGGGGCGCGGGCTGCCACCAATTCATTCAGTTCATCCTCATCCATCGGAGCCCTGGCATTCCATCACATACTCATCATCCAAATCAATGCCGTTCTGGATTTCCATTTCCTCAATATCTTCATATGCACGAGCCAATGCTGCTTCTAATTCAGGAACCTCTGAAAGCGGGATCTCATTTTCAACTGCGTTATCGTATGCCAATTCTTCCTCATCTGTCAGATCCACTTCGTACTCGATCCAATCTGAAGAATCACATTTTCCAAATGTAACACCATATCTGACTTGCACTTCATGTGGCAAGCTTCTTATGGACGATGATGTGTATGAGGGCGACTCCTATGAGGGTGTAGCCTGGCTTTATGACGGCTGCGGTGCTTTGTTAAACAGACAGTCTGGCTTCTCTGATAGTTATGGTTCATGGACCGGCACCGAGTATGGACACCGTAACGGCACGTCCAAGGATGATATAGTCGATGATTCTTTTTCTTGCCCCAATTGTGGCGCAAGATTGAAGGATCCGTTTTGTTTAAATCCCTATCTAATTAAAAAAAGTATCACATCGACACAATATGATCCCGGAAAAATTCACACTGCTCGTCATTGCACCGATCTGCCTCCTCCAGGTGGCAATTCAGATGGAACACATGACCGATATCCTCCCGGGACTTTTCGCCATAGATCCGCAGAACGCTCTTCACGCCTTTCAGCCGCAGCAGAATATGCAGAGGCGGTGCCATCATCCGCAGGTAATCATTGGGAGATGTGGTGATAAACGCCGGCGGAAATGCCTTTGTAATATACTTGTGGGTCTTCAGGGACGGAATACAGGGAACATAATCCTCCGGGAAATAGGCTTCAAACATTTTGCCCACCTTACTGAGTGGCACATTCTTGAAAATGGGCATGAAATAACAGCCGCAGTTCAGGCCGCAGGCCCGAAAACGGATTTCCGCCGGCGGCGCGAAGGAGAACATGGCACTGTATTTTTCATTGGTCAGTATGGTCAGCAGCTGGAAGGCCAGCTGTCCGCCGGCAGAATCACCCACCAGGAATAGGTTGTTCGTATCAATATGGTACTGCGCTCCCTGGTTCAGAACCCAGGAAAGCATATTGCAGCAGTCCTCCAAAGGTGCAGGATACTTATGCTCCGGTGCCAGCCGATAGTTGAAATTTACCACCGCAAAGCCCCGGGCGGCCAACCGCAGACAGTAGTGGGCATACAGGTCCTTACTGCCATAGCACCAGGCGCCGCCATGGATGCTGATGATAGTGGGTATAACACCTTGCGTACCCTCAGGGCAATACACATCCAGCAGATTCTCTGGACAAGATCCATAGGGAATATCCGTAAAGCGAATTACATTCTCCGGGTCCACCACGCCGGCATCCCGTATGTCATCCCCATCCTTCATTTTTTGCCGCATCTGTTTGATCACTTCATCCATAGTTTGCACCTCTCAATGCTCATTCTTGTCAATATGGGATTCTGTTCCTCCATTTTATCAGATTTCGCCAAAGTCATCAATAAAAAACTATGAAAATTACGCATCTTATGATAGACTATAAATACGTTTTCTTGCGTTTTTAAAAAAATAAAGAAAAGAGGTTCCCTATGAGAAAACTGAAAAGATGGCAAATCCCCTTCTTCGCATTTGCTTCCTTCGGCCCCTGCATGCTCAGCACCATCATCAGTGTCTACCTGGTTGACGCCCTCCAGACCGCCGGCTTCGGTGAAAACCTGGAGCAATGGACTTTCGCCGGTAAGACCATCATCGCTGTAGGTCTGTTCAGCATTATGAAGGCCATCGCCAATCTGATGGACGGTCTGGTGGAGGTTCCTGTGGCAACCTTTGTCCAGAATCTGAAGACCCCCTGGGGCAAGCGCCGCCCTGCCATTCTGGTGGGCACTGTGGTCATGACCCTGGCTTACATCCTGTTCTGCTTCCCCATCAGCTATGCAGAAAACAGCGTGGCAAACAGCATTTACCTGGGTATTCTGCTGACTCTGTTCGTTTCCTTCTTCACTCTGGCCATCAATGCCCTCTTCGGCACCTACGCCGAAATCACCGCCAACGATAACGACCGGCTGTTCCTGACCAATATCAAAGCAGCTTTTGACACGATTCAGTACTCTATCGCCTACGCCCTGATCCCCGTGTTCATCGGCCTCGGCATCAACATCCGTCAGATTGGCCTGTACTTCGCGCCCCTGTCTCTGACCATTCTGATCGCCGTGTTCCTGATCAAGGAAAACTCCTCCATGCCCGGTGCCGTTGCCAAGTACGGCGACAATGCGGGCGAAGTCTCTGAGGAAGAGCACATTGGCATGATCGACGGTCTGAAGATGACTCTGGGTATTAAGGCCTTCCGGGCATGGCTGGTCATCCACGGCCTGTTCAATCTGGGCCTGCAGATGTTCCTGTCCGGCCAGAATGTGCTGATCTCCGGCCCCATGGGCCTCAACGGCTTCCAGATCGCCATCATCAATTCCTCCGCATTTGCTCCCGTTCCCATCATGCTGATTTTCTACCGCATGGTCATGGCAAAGAAGGGCTACCGCTTCGCATTCCAGACCGCACTGGCTTCCTTTGCATTGGGTATGGTCTTCATGTGTGCTGCCTATGTGGTGTGGGTACCTGATGCAATGGTTCGTATGATCCTGGGTGCCACCGGCGGTGTTGTCTGCAGCTATGGCATCGGCGCTTTCTTCTCCGCCCCCACCGCTATGCCCACCCAGATCGCTGCTGATCAGAAACGCACCACCGGCAAGAGTCATCCTTCCATGTTCTTCGCCGTTCAGGGCATCGTCAACTCCCTCGTCGGTGCCATTGGCCCCGGTCTGATTTGGGTCAATCTGCGTAATGTTTCTCTCAACGGCAATGATCTGTTCGGCACCCATGCTATGACCTACATCGTCATTGTCTTCTGCATCCTGGCAATTCTGGCCTGCAACCTGCTGCCCAAGGAATACGACCTGCTGGGCAAGAAATAAGGAGATACTATGTCACTGATTTACGGTCACCGGGGCGCCTCCGGTCATGCTCCGGAAAACACCCTGGAAGCCTTCCGTCTGTCCATGGAAATGGGTGCCGACGGCTTTGAACTGGACGTACATATGAGTCTGGACGGCGAACTGGTGGTCATCCACGATGAATCCGTGGACCGCACCACCAACGGCACCGGTCTGATCCGTAATCTGACCCTGGCGCAGCTAAAGGAACTGGATGCCTCCTGTGGCATGGAAGCCTATCAAGGCGCTAAGATCCCCACTCTGGGCGAGGTCTTCGACCTGATCCGGGACACCCACCACATGGTCAATGTGGAAATCAAAACCGACGAGTGGTTCTACCCCCAGCTGGAGGAGAACTGTTTGGCTCTGGCGAAGGAAAAAGGTGTGGAAGACCGCATCATCTACTCTTCCTTTAATCACTACACCCTGATGAAACTGCGGCAACTGAAGCCCGACGCAAAGCTGGGCATGCTCTTCGGTGACATTATGGTGAAGCCCTGGGAATATGCCGCCCAGCTCCCCGTTGACTATCTGCATCCCATGAAGATGAACATCTATGTCCCCGGTTTCTCCGAAGAAACTGCCGCTGCCGGCTACGGTGTAAATATGTGGACCATCAACGATCCCGAAACCATGGAGCTTTGTCTGCAAACCGGCGCCGGTATCATTACCAACTACCCGGATGTGGCGATCGCTCTGAAAAACAAGAAATAAGAACTGGGACGGTTTCCTCGGAAGCCGTCCTTCTTCATGTGAAGATTGCACATCCGCCAACTTTTTGATATAATTAAAAAAAAGCGGCAGGTAACAACTATGGAATCTCAGATCAAAACCTTTACCTATCCCAACGGTGACATTCAACGTGTCCAGGCTGTCCGGCTGGACAGCTGGGCAGAGCTGGATTTCCTGGACTTTTCCGGTTCAGACCGGACCTTGGGTCGTTTTTCCGGTATTTACCGGGATTTTCTGGTACCAGCGGCCCCTTGGCTCTTCGGAAATATGATCATGTTCCGGCTTCCGGAGGATCTGGAAATGGATTTCTCCTTCGAAACCGGCGCCTTTGGCCATGTGGCTCATCGGCTCACCGCCGCTGCCGCAGCCCTGAAGGCCGGTGTCCGCATCCGAAAGGGCAAACCTGTATTCAAAAATCAGCAGGTCCGGTTTTTCTGGCAGGAACTGGAGCGGCGGAATTGCGTTAAAATCATCAGCGGAAAACTGCCTGTCACCACCATCATCCCCCTGGGTGAAGCACCCGGCTACATGACAGAATCAGAAACTGACGCAGCCCTGAAAGTCAATGCCTCTTTTTTCATCATGGACCGGTTCGACTGCGCCACGGTCTATGACCATGTGGGCACTCCCTTTGGCCTCAGTGTCAAGGATGGTTTTGTCAGCCGCCCACCCCTCTATGGCCGGGAAGCACTACTGGTTCGGGATAATGGCGCCATAGAAATCCGTCCCCTGGATGTGGGGACGCTGACGCTCCGGATCAACAACCAGGTTCTGGTACCCGGAAAAAATTGCCGAATCATTACTCGTCCCCACCATACCCGGTCCCCCATGGGCACTGCCCAGGCTCTGGTGATCGTGGGCAACCGGCTGGAAGCTGTGGGTAAGGGCAGTCTTCCGGTGCCGGCATCCGGATTCGTGCTGTGTCCCAATTCCCCCATTGAAGCCGCTCCCGGCGACCAGATCACCTATTGCGGTCTGGAGGATGTGTGCTTTGGCATTCAGGTAGGCAACAGCATCCTGAAAGACGGAATCCCCACGGAGAAATTCCTCTCTTCCTTCTATAATATCAAAAAATGTGAGCCCGTCCCCTTCCCACCCAGTCTGTATCCTATGGACTTCGATCACGCCCGGGCTGCCCGGATCGCCCTGGGAGCCGACAAAGACGGCCGTCCCATGATCCTGTGGGCAGAGGGTGCCGCAAAATTCGGCTACGTACCCGGCAAAGGCAGCTGCGGTGCATCTTTGAAGGAAATGTGCCATCTTTGCGCTGACATGGGCATGGTCCACGCCGTGAATCTGGACGGCGGCGGCTCTGCCCAGATTCTCCTGAGGAATCACCGGAGTCTGGAGATTTCCGACCGGAACCGGGAAGATCACAGTCAGGCCGAGCGGCCCATCCCCCTGGGTCTCATCGTCCGTTAAAACAGGAGGTTTCTATGGATCTTCAATCTTTTATCGAAACATATCATCTGGCGCCTGAAGGTATCGATGGTCCCGGCTGTCTGGATACACTGCTGGAGCAAATGGCGGAAGGTCTGGCGGGCCGGGGAAATATCCCCATGATCCCCTCCTATCTGTCTCTGGATACCAAGCCGGAAATCGGTGTGCCCTGTTGTGTGCTGGATGCTGGCGGCACCAATCTGCGTGTCGCCCGGGCGGAATTTCAATCCCTAAACAATTGTTCCCTGACAAATATCACCCGGGTACCCATGCCAGGTACCCAAGGAGAATTGTCAGCCAAGGAATTTTACGACCAGTTGGCTCAGTTTTCCCGTAATACCGGCTGTCCGGAACGGGTTGGTCTGTGTTTTTCCTACAATGTGCTGCTGGAGCGGAATCTGGATGGCATTTTGCAGAGTTGGTGCAAAGAGGTCCAGGTCCCGGAAGCCCCAGGCAAAGCGGTTGGCGCCTCTCTGGCCAAAGCAATCGGCCCGGAATGTACCAACATTCGTGTTCTGAACGATTCCACCGCCGCTCTTCTTGGCGCACACATCCAGAATCCCAAGGTCACATTGGGTCTGATTCTGGGTACGGGCATCAACATCTGCTACCCGGAACCCTGTACCCGAATCCTCAAGGTGCCTCAGGATCTGGCCGCCAATTCCATGATCATCAGCAGCGAAATCGGCGAATTTGACGGTTTTCCAAAAACGCCCTTCGATGCCGCGGTCATCACCTCATCTGACGAACCAGAGCTGGCCCATGCAGAGAAGCAATGCGCCGGTGCCTACCTGGGGCAGGTAATTTCTCTGACATGGCAGACCGCCGCGAAAGAAGGTCTTCTGCCTGTCGACTTCCTGGAACCCGTCACCCTCCCCCGCATCAGCGACTATCTGGCAGAAAAACCTGTGGACCTCCCCCAGGATCCCAACGCCGTTCAGCTGGCCCGTACTCTGATTCATCGGGCAGCGAAAATTGCCGCTGTTCTCACCGCCGGTCCCATTCTGCGAAGCGCGCCTCAGGGATGCTGCACCCTGGTGATTGAGGGTTCCCAGTTCCACCGGCTGACAGGATTTTCTGATTGCTTCCACCAGGAGCTGAAGGCGCTGCTTGCCCCCCAGCAAATCGAATACACAATTACCGCTGTAGAAAACAGTTGCCTCCTGGGCGCCGCCCTGGCGGCCTTCGCCCAGCCTATTTAATATGCATAGTCGTCCAGGAACAAAGCCGAACCTCCGGAAGAAATTTCGGCTTTCTATTTTACATACATATCTTCCCAGAATTAAAAGCACCGGATCTCTTTCGAAATCCGGTGCTTTTTATGGTTGCGGAGGCAGGACTCCAACGTTCCACCTCCGGGTTATGAGAGCTTATTTTTTGATAATGCTAGATAAAGTCTCATGACATTAC
>JAZUBW010000077.1:0-11132 GCA_045638785.1 Faecousia sp. | reverse complement strand
GGCACCAAGGGCTTCACCAGCTCCTCTTCCATCCTGCTGGGCATCGCTTGCGGTTACGCAGCAGCCTTCATTATGGGTCTGGTCCTGCCCACCACCGGTGTTACCGCTGACGGTGTGGAATACACCAAGGCATGGGTTCTGAATTGGAGCAAGGTGGCTGATGCTGCCTGGTTCGAGATTCCCAAGATCATGCCTGTGAAGCCTGTCTTTGATATCCGCGCTATCCTGCCCGTTATGATCATGTTCATCGTTACCGCTGTGGAGACTGTCGGTGACATTTCCGGTGTTATGGAAGGCGGTCTGGGCCGTGAAGCTACCGACAAGGAGCTGTCCGGCGGTGTCATCTGCGACGGTATCGGTTCCTCCTTCGCTGCTCTGTTCGGCGTCCTGCCCAACACTTCCTTCAGCCAGAACGTGGGCCTGGTTGCCATGACCAAGGTGGTCAACCGCTTTGCCATCTCCACCGGCGCCATCTTCCTGGTCCTGTGCGGTCTGTGCCCCAAGCTGGGTGCCCTGGTTTCCATCATGCCCCAGTCCGTGCTGGGCGGTGCTGCCGTTATGATGTTCTCCTCCATCGTTATCAGCGGTATTCAGCTGATCACCAAGGAGCCTCTGACCGGCCGTAACCTGTCCATCGTGGCCGTGGCCCTGGGTGTCGGCTACGGCATGGGTGCCAACACCGGTATCCTGGTTCACACTCCCAATGCTGTCCAGCTGATCTTCGGTGGCTCCGGCATCGTTCCCGCCGCTATGGTCGCTATCCTGCTGAACATCCTGCTGCCCAAGGAAAAGGCAGCTGTGGTAGCAGAAGCAGCAGAAGAAGAGACTGCCAAGTAATTGATTCCAAACGAAAAAGATCCCGAACACTTGTGTTCGGGATCTTTTTATTGCATTTGATCAATCAGCCAACAGGAATAAACGCCACTTTTATCGTACCGCCGCAAATCATATCCAGGCCGTTGGCCGCCAGATTACTCAAGGTGTATTCTTTCTCATCGAAGAAGGGGTGCTCCCGGGCATGGCCAATGGCCAAATATTCCGGCTCACCGCCACCAAGGCTTCCCACCACCTGATCTTTTGCCACGAACATCATACTGCCAACCCCTCTGGGGGCGGAGCCATGCTTTTCGGTGATGACACAAAGGACGCCCGGCTCTGTGATCTCCAGCAGCGCCCGATCCGCCGAGGATGCGTGGCGCTTATTTTTCTCCTGGATGATCTGGGCCAAAATGCTCACCGCGATCTGTGCCGGCGTCACTGCGCCGATGGGCAGGCCAATGGGCGCAAAAATACTGCCAATACGGTCTTCCGTAAAACCATCATTCCGCAGATTTTGGAAGGTTTCCGCAACCTTCCGCTTGCTGCCGATCATACCGAGGTAACGATACGCTGTAGGCAAGATGGTACGAACGCAGGTAAGGTCTGCCCTGTGGGCCGGTGTGGCCACCACATAGCAGGCATCTTCCTGCAGATAGGTTTTCAGATTCTCATAACTGTCGCAGACCAAACGCTTGGCTGTAGGAAAGCGCTCCGGTGTTACCGCTTCCGGACGATCATCCACTACCGTCACCGGCAGATCCAGGAACGCTGCCATAGCTGCCAACTCCTTGGATACATGGCCGCCACCACAGATGATCAGCTCCGGTTGGGGGCAGAACCATTCTTTCTGCAGCATCGTTACATCCTGCTCCCGTTGCAGCAAGGAGGCGATGGCTCGCTGATATAAAGTTCCGTCATGGCTGGGACGCAGGGTCACCTTTGCGTTAGGAAAAGCAGCCCTGAGGGGTTTCAGATACCCTTCCGTAACCAGCTTTTGCACATGTTCCGCCGTGATCACGGTATCCTCCCGGATGGCAAGGCAAGCCTTGACCAGTTCCAGCCGGTGGCAGACATCCTTCGCCTTCTGCCCAATGGCGTTGAGCCCGCAGACCACAATGATCTCATCCGCGTTTTCCGGAATCACAGGTTCTGTGGCATTGGGATATTTCAGCGGCAGGCGCTTGGAGCCGTCTGCTTCCACCAGCACAACATCAGCACAGGTACATGCGGAATCAAAAGTTTCTTTAGACAGGGCCTTAATTTTGATGCCCTCCAGGATACCGGCCATAGCATACCCTGTTTCCTGTAATGCGCCGATGATGGTATCGGCATCATCAGTCAGCAGAGTATCTTCCTCGATGAACATGTGGGTGGTGGTTGTCACCAGCACGGTTTTCCCTTCACTGCGATACTGGGCAGCCAGTTTTTTGATCAGTGTGGTCTTTCCACCGGAACCAACAACGGCAATGATCATAGGCCCAGTTCTCCTTTTCTTTGCAGAATCGCTTCCAAAACACCGCCGGCGATGCAGCGGGCTTTGTCGGAAATGGTGAAGCAGTTATTGTATTCGTCGATCCGGGGATCGATATCCGCAACTTTGAAGCCAACGGTCACGGGATAGCCGTCCCGAATGAGTCCACGGAGAATGCCGTCCAGCGTGGCTTCCACAGGAACAGTGCCGGTTTCCGTTTCCACAACGGCAATCACTTCCCCTTTGAATACCGTATCTGTGATTTTTTTGACATTCCGCAGGATGCCCTTTGCAGGACAGTGGATTACCCGTTCCTTACCGAATCCGCCAATAATACCGGGGACACCGGTATTGGGTGCGGCGCTGCCGCTCCAAAGGACTTTGCCCAGATTGTGGCCACGCTTGGTTTCCACAACGGCATCCACATCTTCTCCTGCGACAAATCCGGGGCCCAGGGCTACGGTAATGGGGGCCATATTCCGGTTTGTACCCAGGTTTTTCTTGGCCAGGATTGCATCCACCACGGCCAGCGGCTGCAGTTTAGGCACAGATTCGCCCATGGGATCAACCAATACGGCCAGCTTGCCCTCTCGCAGAAGTGCTTCAGCCTGCTCCAGCGATTCAGCAAGATAACCGGTCATATCCTCAACGGCCTGGGTGCCCTGGTAAACAGCTTCGCAAAATGCCACATTACGGCGGATGGCAGA
Organism: Faecousia sp.; assembly: GCA_045638785.1. Taxonomy (GTDB): domain Bacteria; phylum Bacillota; class Clostridia; order Oscillospirales; family Oscillospiraceae; genus Faecousia. Next base: position 8,135 of record JAZUBW010000077.1, on the reverse strand, counting down.
GGGGTTTTCAACTTCCAGGATCAAAACCGGAAAGCCGCATTTTTTCAATTTATAAATGGTTCCGGTAGCCAGATCTCCACCGCCACGGACAATAATCAAATCTTTCATAGATTACTCCAAAATGATGTAGGAATCTTCTTTTTCGGTTACATAGCCAACAATTGCGGCTTCGGGGATTGCCTGTTTCAGCTGCGCAAGGCAAGCTTCCGCTTCCTCGGCGGGGATGGCAAAGAGTAAGCCGCCGCTGGTCTGGGGGTCATAAAGAATATCCTGCTGGGCCCGGCTGATATTGCCCCGAACCGCTACCCCTGCTTCTGCGTATGCGCGGTTTCGGTATGCACCTGCAGGGATCAAGCCCATAGAAGCAAGCTCCAGTGCCTCAGCGTGATAAGGCACCTTTTCCACCTGAATATGTATGGTGCAGTTACTTCCCTGCGCCATCTCATAGCTATGTCCCATGAGGGCAAAACCGGTCACATCGGTACAGCTATGGACGCCATACTGCACCATGATGTCCCGTGCAGCTTTGTTTAGGGTCGCCATTTGGGCATAGATGCGGCTCATAACTTTTTTATCTACCATGTCTGCCTTGGCTCCGGTGGTGATGATGCCCACGCCCAAAGGTTTGGTGAGGATCAGCACATCGCCGGGCTTGGCATTGGAGTTGGTCAGCACCTTCTGAGGATGTACAAACCCGGACACAGCCAGGCCGTAGATGGGTTCTGCACCCTTGATGGTGTGGCCTCCGGTAATGATGGCACCGGCATCATAGGCTGCATCATAGCCGCCCCGGAGAATCTCCCGGATGGTCTCCTCCTGCATGCTCTCTGCGGCACACAGAATATTCAGCGCCAGCCTCGGTTCGCCGCCCATGGCGTATACATCGCTGAGGGCATTGGTGGCAGCAATCTTACCATAAAGATAGGGATCATCCACTATGGGAGGAAAAAAGTCGGTGGTTTGGATCAGTGCCGTATTCTCATCCAGCACATACACACTGGCATCGTCACTCTTATCATAACCCACGATCAAACGGGGATCAGAATGGGCCTTGAAACCCTCCAGCATCTTAGCCAGGGTGCCGGCGCCCATTTTGGCGCCACAACCGGCACAGGATGCCAGTTTTGTCAGTTTTACTTCCGTTTCCATAGGCATCAGGGCTTGATGATCTGAGCGGCGTTTTCGAGACGCTCCACGATGTCATACATATTGGTGACAGCGCCAACGGCCAGTTTTTCCTTCAAACCGTAGAAATCCAAGCAGGTACCGCAGGTGAGAATGGTGACACCTTCGGATTCCAGCAGCTTCAGATCTTCCAGCGTATCAGCACCTTCGCAGGTAAGGCTCGCACCGGTGTTGTAACACAGGATGGTGTCGGGCAGCTGATCCTGCTTGGTCAGCGCAAAAACAAAGGCCTTCATGAGAGAGGTGCCCAGTTTGGGATCGCCGGTGCCCATCACATTTGCGGACAGAACAACCAGCATGCCTTTTCTGCGGGAATCCATAACACAGGCAACTTTCTCTTCCTTAGCGGCTTCTGCAATAACACCGGAAATGGTCATGGTCACCGCATATTCCTTCTCAGTCTTCTTTTCGGCAGAAACGTCGAAGCCCTTATGCTCGGCAAAGCGGGACAGATTCTGGACAGCGATCTCGTTGTCCACCAGGACAGTCAGAACATCGCCTGCATGCAGCTCCTCGGAAGCTTTCTTGGCGTTGACAACGGGCAGGGGGCAAGCCATACCTTTGCAATCGATCATTTTTACCATAATTTATTCCTCCTGTGCCAGTTCCCGTAAGGCGGCAACCGCAATATTAATTTCATCTTTTGTATTAAAGTGGGAGAAACTGAACCGGACAGCGCCCTGTTCCACAGTTTCCAAAGCTTTGTGCATCAGAGGTGCGCAATGAGCACCGGGTCTGGTAGCGATATCATATTCCAGGGAGAGCGCATCACTGACTTCGCCGGAATCGTAGTCCCGGATATTTAAGGTGACGATGGCACAACGGTTAGAATCCGTAAAATCACCGTAAACTGTTATTCCGGGAATTTCCCGGACAGCATCATAAAAAGCCATCATAAGTTCCTGCTCCTTGGCACGGATACGATCCAGTCCAGTCTCCTGCAGGTAGCGAACGGCTGCACCAAGTCCGGCAATGCCGTGGCCGTTCAGTGTTCCGGCCTCCAATGCGGTGGGCATCTGAGCCGGATGAGTACGCAAATAGGTCTGTACACCGCTGCCACCGGAGAGCAGAGGACGAACTTCCACGCCCTCCCTAACATAAATGCCGCCGGTTCCCTGGGGTCCAAGAAGTCCCTTGTGGCCGGTGAAGCAGAGGATATCAATGTGCATCTTCTTCACATCGATATGGAAGACACCGGCAGTCTGTGCGGCATCCACAATGTAGATAAGGTTGTGTTCCTTGGCGATTTTACCGATTCTACTGAGATCCAGCAGATTTCCCGTCAGATTGGATCCGTGGGTAGTGACAATTGCCTTTGTGTTAGGCCGAATCTCTTTCTCAAAATCTTCATAGCAGATGTTGCCAATCAAATCTGCGGGCAAAATCGTCAGCTGAACGCCCCGTTCCTCCAGTTCATACAAAGGGCGAAGAACGGAGTTGTGTTCCAAAGCAGTGGTGATCACATGGTCACCGGGGTTCAGGATACCCTTTATAGCAATATTGAGCGCCTGGGTGGAGTTGGCCGTAAAAGCAATTCGTTCCGGGCTTTCCGCTCCAAATAGCTCAGCCAGCGCAACGCGGGTATCATAGATGATTCTCGATGCGCTTAGCGCACCACTATGTACGCCACGCCCGGAATTGCCCAGGGAGCACAGGGCTTCTGTAACGGCTTGCGCCACACAGTCCGGCTTGCGCATGGTAGTCGCTGCGTTATCAAAATAAATCATAGCATCACCTCAAACCAGGCAGTGATAGATACCCTGGGGTGTGATGCCACGCTGAACCATCAGGTTGAGCAGTGCATCTTCACTTTCATTCCCGGCGCACCAGGCAAGACCGCAATCAGCGGAAATGCTGCCCGGAACAGGGATGATTCGTCCGTCAGCACCGCATTCTTTGCAAATCTTCTCCATCGCCATGGCGGCCGTCGTGGTATAAAAGGTAATCACAAGTTTTTCCTGTTTTTTAATCATGGCAAAGTCCTCGCAGGATTTCCAGACTTTCCGGGGTGTCCGCATCCGCCAGTTCAAAGGGATCGGAAACAGAGACATCCAGAACCGCGCCGGGATATTTCTTCATCACCACGCCGCCGCCTTTGCCTTCCGGCAGATTTAAAAGTTCCGGGAATGCCCACGCCGGAAACAGCACCGGACTTCCCACAGTATCTTCGTGGATGGGACGGATGATCTGCTTGGGTGACTGCTTCCAGCTTTCCAGAAGCATTGCCACAGTTTCCCGGCGCAGCAGAGGCTGATCGCCGGGCAGGAACATGCAGCCATCCAAATCTCCCAATGCTTCCAGTCCCAAACGGACTGTATCACTTCTGTGAGGCAGATCGTGGAGGATACACTCCACATTTTGTTCCTTGCAGAGCCGAGCAACGCTTTCGTGCCGGGTCACAACTACCCTTCGGAAAAACAGACCTTCCGTGGAATCCAAGGCCCGTCGAATCATGGGCTTGCCGCAGAAGTCAGCCATCAGCTTGTTGCTGCCGAAGCGTTTGCTCAGACCGGATGCCATAATGACACAACCCAGCTTTGGGAAATGCCGCAGATAAAGCTCCTGATTGGCTTTGATACATGCATCCCGATATGCTTCATATTGCTGGATCCACCGTCTTCCCTCAGGGGTAAGGACACTGCCACCACCGGCTTTGCCGCCGGTAGTACGGGTAATCAACGAAAAACCCAGTGCATCCTCCGCCTGTTTCATCAGTCTCAAGGCTTTTGTGTACGCCATGCCCATAGAGATTGCCGCAGCCCGAAGGGATCCTGTTTCATCAATTCCACGAAGCAGCCTGGCAGGACCTTCTCCAAAAAACTTTTCACCGTCATCATTCAAAAAGATGATTTTCGATACCGCTTTCATAAGTCTTCCTCTTTCAGCATTACAAGTTGCGCCCGACCACTCCGATTTCGAATCCGCACTAGGCTCACTGAACCATACACTTTGCTCAGCAACGCTTCCATATGGCTAAGTTCATCTTCCGCAGGAGAAATACAACCCAAAAGTTTACCTTCGTGCAGAAGCAGAATACGATCGCAGTAATTCAGTGCAAGACCGGGATCATGCAGTGTTGCAATAGCTGCGATTCTCTTTTCATTGACCCAACTGCGCATGATCTCCAGCATCCGATAACGGTAGCGGAAATCCAGTGCGCTTTCTGGCTCGTCCAAAAGAAGCAATTTACTTTGCGTTACCAGCGTGCGAGCTAAAATGCACAACTGCTTTTGTCCTTCGCTCAAATGCAGGTAGTTTTCATCTTCTCGCCCGGCCAAGCCGACCTGTGCCAAGGCACAGACGGCTGCTTCATGCATACTAACATTCGGCCGCGCCAAAAGACTAAGCTGCGGATTAAAGCCCATCAACACCACATCCAGCACAGAAATATCAATGGTAATGCCGCTTCGCTGTGGGATATAGCTGCATAGCTTTGCGATATTTCGGGCGGACAAGCCCTCTAACATCGTTCCATCCAAAACGCAAGTTCCTTCATGGGGCAATATACCGCAGACTGCCTTTAAGAGGGTTGTCTTGCCACAGCCATTGGAACCCAAAATGCCAATTAAGGTGCCTTCCGTCAATTCAAAGGAAATGTCATCAAATACATGGCTGCTGCCATAGCCGGCGCAAAGGCCATTTGCAGAAAAGAAGCTCATATTTTTCTCCTCTCCCGAATAATCAGCCAAATCAAAAACGGTGCACCCAGCAGGCTTGTAAAAATACTCACAGGCAGTTCTGTTACAGCGCATCTTGTTAAGATATCCGCACCGCTGAGAAGAATTCCGCCAAACAGGCCGCAAAGCAGCATTGTAGCGCTGCGGTTATTTTTTGTCAGAAGACGAGCTCCGTGGGGGGCAAGCAAGCCCACAAAGCTGATAAGGCCCGTCAGGCTGACAACAGATGCAACTGCCAAAGTAGCAAGCAACAGGACCACCAGACGCAAAGCACTCACATGGACGCCCAACATTCTTGCCTCTCCTTCCTCCGCAGACAGGAGAATCACCTGCCGATGCAGCAGGAACAAAAAGACAGTGCAGAGCATACAAAGAAGCAAATTGCCGCCGATAGAATGTATGCTAATGCCGCTTAAGGATCCCATAATCCAGTATTCGATGGCAGCCAGTTCCCGTTCCGGATCAGCACTGAGCTTCAGATACATAAGGACGGTTTGGGCAATAGAGTGAACGGCAATGCCTGCCAAAACAATGGTGCTGTTTTTGCCGTTACGGTCCAAACTGGACAGACCCAATGCAAGGATCACTGCCAGCAAAGCACCCGTAAAAGCAGACACCGTCACAGCAAGACTACCGGACAGAAACAGAATACCCGCTGCCGCACCGGCACTGGCACCGGAGGACACTCCGATAATATCCGGAGATGCCAGAGGATTGCGAAAGACCGTCTGATAAACAAAACCCGCAATTCCCAGTGCAAAGCCACCAATCAACCCCACAATCATGCGACTACAACGCAGAGTCAGAAACACACGCCACTGCATACGGTCACCAGCCAACAGTTTCTCTACAGAAAGCGGGTACTTGCCGACAAACAAACCGGCAATTGCCAGAGTAATCAGCAAGATCACTCCGGCGAAGCAGTAATATTTAGTTTTTGCTGTAGGTGAACTGATAGAATGTTTCATAATATTCATCCATAATTTCAGTACAGTTCGTATCGGTCAACAGTTCGGGATGAAGAAGGTTGGCCAGCCAAAGTGCACCGAGAATAGAACTGGGCACCGGACTGTCCCAAGCTTCCGCATCTGCGGGGAGTTTAAACACGTTGCCGTTTACAACAGCAGAACAATCGGCAAGGTTGGGATCATTCAGAACATCCTCGACGGTATATTTAGCGCTGGATGCCACAATGATGTAGTCAGGGTTCCAGGCAAGCAGTTGTTCGTAGTCAATTTCTGCCCAATACGTATCAGCAATCTCTGCTGCTACATTGCGGCCGCCGGCCAGTCGGATCATATCTGCCTGGTACATGGCATCTCCTGCAGTAGACAGGAAATTGGAGTTGCCGGAAAGATACACACTGGGAGCATCCACATCCGCAAGAGTAGTGCGCAGATAGGTTTCCTTTTCGGAAATGAAACTTAGCAGTGCTTCTGCTTTATTTTCACGATTGCAGGCTTTCGCAACCATCTGAATCATTTCAGTCAGCAGTTCCTGACTTTCCGGATTGACCAGCAGTACATCGATACCCAAAGATTCCAGGATCACAGCGGAATCCTTCAGACGCAGTGGCAGGATTACCAAATCCGGTTCCAAAGCGGCGCAAGCTTCCAGGTCCAGTGTTTTGGCGGTTCCCACCCAGGGGAGTTCCAAAAGATCGGGGTTACTCAGCTGGTAAATAGGGCGAAGTTTGGGGTCATTTTCAATACCGACCAGTTTTTCATCCAGGTCTAATGCCATCAGCAAACTGCTGGTAATGTAATAGCAGCTAATCAGACGCTGGGGTTCTTCTTCGATGATTACCTCACGCCCGGCATGATCCGTAATCGTCACAGGATAGAAACCTGCAGAAACATCTCCTTCATTCTTTGGTTGGTTCGCAGAACAGCTTGAAAAAGAAATGAGGAAAGCAATAATCAATAGCAGAGAAACAAACTTTTTCATCTACGTCCTCCTGTCGTTGTTGTTTAAAAAGTACAACGATATTGTAACAAATCCCCTTTCCAAAAGCAACCTAAAATGCTATACTATATTCGTAGAAATATGCAAACCTACCAAAAGGAGTCATTGCTTATGATAACCATACAGAAATATGTTCGTGCCCAGTCCCTGGAAGAGGCATGGCAGCTCAATCAAAATAAGCGCAACCGCATCTTAGGCGGTATGCTGTGGCTGCGGCTGGGAAAGGGCAGTGTGAACACCGCCATTGACCTGTGTGATCTGGGTCTGAACACCATTGAAGAAACCGAGGAAGCTTTCTCCATCGGTGCTATGGTAACCCTTCGTGACATCGAAATGCACGAGGGTCTGAACACCTACGCAAACGATGCTGTTCGTGAGGCTGTTAAGGACATCGTGGGTGTTCAGTTCCGGAATATGGCTACCGTGGGTGGCAGCATTTGGGGCCGTTACGGCTTCTCCGATGTTCTGACCGTCTTCCAGGCAATGGACTCCTATGTGGAACTGTATAAGGGTGGCATTATCCCCCTGGAGCAGTTTGCCAAGATGAAGAAGGATAACGACATTCTGGTTCGTCTGATCGTCAAGAAGGCCCCCTGCAAGGTGGTCTATCGCTCCATGCGCAACCAGCGCACCGACTTCCCGGTGATTGCCTGCGCCGTATCTCAGATGAACGGTGAATATCGTGCCTCCATCGGTGCCCGTCCTGCCCGTGCCATGCTGATCCGTAGCGAGAAGGCAGAAGGTTTTGCAGCCTTTGTGGCAGAAAATGCGCCTACTGAGGGCAATCTCCGGGGCAGCGCCGCTTACCGCACCCACCTGATCAAGGTGCTGGTGGAACGTTCTATGAATGACTTGGGAGGAATGTGATATGGAAATCAAGCTGAAACTCAACGGCAAGAACATCGTCGCATCTGTGGATGCCGATACCGTCCTGCTGGATTTCCTGCGGGAGAAAGGCTGTCTGTCCGTCAAGCGGGGCTGCGATACCTCCAACTGCGGCCTGTGCACGGTTCTGATGGATGGCACGCCCATCCTGTCCTGCTCCACCCTGGCTGTCCGTGCCGATGGCCATGAGATTCACACTCTGGAAGGTCTGCAGGAAGAAGCCTCGGATTTTGTCGGTTTTATTGCTGACCAGGGCGCTGACCAGTGCGGCTTCTGCAACCCCGGCTTCGTGATGAACACCATTGCGCTGCTCCGGGAAAATCCCGATCCTACCGACGATGAGATCCGGGCCTTCCTGGCAGGCAATCTGTGCCGCTGCTCCGGCTATGACGGACAGCTCCGGGGCATCCGTAACTACCTGAA